>NZ_JAPQLF010000074.1:0-1977 GCF_028982105.1 Wolbachia endosymbiont of Drosophila bicornuta
GCTACTGGCCTGCTATAGCCATAAACACATATCTTATCGCATTCGGACTATTATAAGAAAGGCTATAGTACGTCAGATGATATACAAAGGTATTATTTGCTGTGGAAATCAGTAATAGCGCAGGCAATGATTGATGCAGCAAGTATAGCCTTTCTTATAACAGTCCGAATGCGATAAGATATGTGTTTATGGCTATAGCAGGCCAGTAGCATATTACGGTCTGTTCGGATTATTGTAAAAAGAGCTATAACTGTAAAAAAACAGAAAGCTTGGTAGAAAAACGTAAGGCAATTTCTTGGTTGTCAGACTTTAGTCAAGATTTTGTGCACACATGTATATTGGCTGATTGTGATCCGGTATACGTAAAAAATAAAATACAGCCAACCTTAAAAAGCCTTACTAGATAAAGCCTTTTTATATACTTAATGAGGTTTACTCCTTTTACCGAAAAAAATATAATTCAATCTCCTATCTATAGTTGCCTCTATATCTTTGATTAATAGCTGCTTTATCATGTTTACTTTTCGCTTTGCATCTTGAGCTTGACGCTCATTGTTACCACTGTTATTGCTGTAATTATTCTTATCACTATAACTACTGCCACTTGGTTTGCTACTGTTACTGAACTCACTACCCTTTTTTCTTCTTGTGTTGAGTATCTGTATTATCTTTTCCTTTAAAAAGGACTTCCAGCCTGTGCCAAGTAACAATTTATAGAGAAAATGCGGAGTAAGAAACGCCACTAATATTCGAATAGAAATTCCGTAACCGATATCTTCCCTATTTTCATAATACCACTTGCAATATTGAAACAAACGGTAAAACGCATTTTTGAAAGAGCAAAATTCTACAGCATACCAAAAACCATTGCTGAGAAACATGAGCACAATGCTGAATGTGTAAAGATACATTGTGAAGAGAAACAGTTTCACAATTATATCTTTTAGACTACCTAATATATAATTCAACAATCTTAATTTATAGAAAAGTGATATCATTTCACACCCACTTCAATATGGCTGGGGTGGAAGGATTCGAACCTTCGCGTGGCGGTATCAAAAACCGCTGCCTTACCACTTGGCTACACCCCAATACTACTTACATCAATAACACTATTAGCCCAATTAGTAAAAGATTTATTTGCTTTTTCTATGCGCATCACAGCAATAGCTGGCTGATCATAAGAATGCATTGCTTCGATTTTTTCTACAATTTTATCAACTTGATCATTCCTGCTCTTCATAATTGCCACTACTTCACAACTATTACTAATTTTACCTTCCCATAAATACAGAGAATTCACTTCGGGAAATATATTTACACATACAATTAATTTCTCGTTTAACAATTCTTCAGAAACAGTTTTAGCCTCCTCAAAATTTGAAAAAGTTGTATAAACCAAAACTAAATTATTCATTAGTAGCTACATAAATGCATTGCTACTATACTCTACCGAGATTTATTCATCAAGAGAAAATAACGCCAGCGCGTACTGTATGAACATTTGTTTGCAAAGGTAGTATGTTAAGTGTTATAGCTAGTTTGCCTCAAACGTAAAGGTGTCATCCCAGTGCCCCTGTGATGTCATTCCAGTGCTTGACACTGGAATCCAGTTTTCCATATAATCTCATCGAAAACGTTGTAACCACTTTCTATGCTAGTTTGCTTGTAAACAAGCAAACTTTCCTGGATCCCAGTGGGCTTTGTTGCATCGCTCTTCGGATAGTAGGTAACGCACAATAAATTTATGAAGCTATCTCAAATTTAGCCATACCAATATCAGTGAACTTATTGAGCAAATAGCATTTATAGCACTTCTCGCAATAGTCCGAATAGGATAAGATATGTGCTTATGGCTATGGTACAGCAGTAGCATATTATGATCTGTTCGGATTATTGTAAAAAGAGCTATAACAAGTAGTTCCTTCTCTCTATTTGTCTCAGATTTATTCCTAAAACTAAACCCGAATGTTTGTT
>NZ_JAPQLF010000075.1:0-6730 GCF_028982105.1 Wolbachia endosymbiont of Drosophila bicornuta
AACAAACATTCGGGTTTAGTTTTAGGAATAAATCTGAGACAAATAGAGAGAAGGAACTACTTGTTATAGCTCTTTTTACAATAATCCGAACAGATCATAATATGCTACTGCTGTACCATAGCCATAAGCACATATCTTATCCTATTCGGACTATTGCGAGAAGTGCTATAAATGCTATTTGCTCAATAAGTTCACTGATATTGGTATGGCTAAATTTGAGATAGCTTCATAAATTTATTGTGCGTTACCTACTATCCGAAGAGCGATGCAACAAAGCCATTCCAGTGTCAAGCACTGGAATGACACCATTTGCTGTGCAATTTACCTTCAAAAATGAATGTTCGTATAGCTGTGCGCCCGGCACTGCCATACATTATTAGTAATCACATTATAAGGTGCAAAAGTTGTATAATTCATTTGACTTAAAACGGCTCATTGTATAAAATTGTGGCTAATATATGAATAAAGGTTAACATGGCAGTTAAAATAAGGTTGGCGAGGTTTGGCGCAAAGAAACGCCCTTTTTATAGGATAGTTGTAGCTGATTCACGAGCACCAAGAGATGGGCGTTTTATTGAGAAAATAGGACAATATGATCCAATATTACCAAAAGACAATAAAAATCGTGTTGTGGTGAAGGCTGATAGATTAAAACATTGGCTAAGCGTAGGCGCGCAAGCAACTGAAAGAGTACTGTGGTTTATCAAAAAAGGCATAGTAACTTTAGAAACAGAACCAAAGAAAACAGAAAAGAAGAAAGTAGAGAACGAGAAAGCACAAGGGCAAGAGGCATAAGTCTCTTAAAATGCTAATAACAAACAGCGATAAATTAGACGATATTGTATCTTCTGATTTGTCAGCTATGAATGACTTTGTCTTCAAAAATGTCAATGATGAAGATGCTAAGCTTGCTACTGATATTATATCTCATCTTGTTAGGTCAGGTGGAAAAAAAATAAGGCCTAAACTAGTTTTTATTATATGTAAAATGCTAAACTATTCTGGGGAGAATAGGATCAATGTTGCTGCATCGGTAGAGTTTATACACAATGCTACTTTACTTCATGATGATGTGCTCGATGAAAGTGAGGCACGCCATGGAGTTAAAACAGCGAATAAGATTTGGGGAAATAAATCAAGCATTTTAGTTGGTGATCTATTGTTGACACTAGCATTTAGATGGCTTATAGAGTGTGGAAATTTAAATATTCTCTCTATTTTATCTAAAGCATCGTATTTACTTGTGAATGGTGAAATAAAGCAGATGACAACACGTTTTGACCCCCACACAATCAGGGAAAATTATTTTGATATCATTGGAGAAAAGACAGCGTCTTTATTTTCTGCATGCTGTGAAGCTGCATCTACAGTATCTGGTGCAACAGATGACGAAACAGAGAGGCTAAAGAATTTTGGTTTTAATTTTGGTATGGCATTTCAAATAGTTGATGATATGCTCGATTATACTGCTAGTCAATGCACTTCTGGAAAGCAAATCGGAAAAGACTTTTTCGAAGGTAAAGTCACCTTACCTGCTATTATAGCATACGAAAAGGGCAGTCCAGCAGAGCAAAAATTCTGGGAAAAATGCTTTTCTTCAGCTAGACACAATTTTGACCAAGCATTACACTATATTAATCACCATAATGCCATTCAGCTTTCTATGGAAAAAGCTATACACTACATTAATATCGCACAAAATGATATTAGTACTTTTTCTGATTCTTTTTATAAAACTACTTTAATTAACTTTTTAAATGCGAGCATAGAAAGACGAATGTAGCTGGCGCTTGATATTTTCAGATTAATTGTTATATACTTATCAGATTCTTAAGGGTAATGATATGTCAGATAGCAGTAAGGAGAAAAAGAAGAAGTTTGCTGATATGGTAAGTAGGCAGAAAGGTGACGACCAACAAAGTGATAACCATAAGCAAACTGATGATTTAAATGAAGATCTCAATACATTAAGAGAACGTGCAGCTCAGCTTGAAGATCATTTACGCCGTGCTGTTGCAGATAATGAAAACGTCAAACGTATAATGCAAAAGCAAATTAGCGATGCAAGTGACTACGCAGTCACAAAACTTGCACGTGATATGATCGACTCGTGCGACAATTTAAAAAGAGTAATGGAAATTTTGAAAGACGGTGATCCTGTTCATGAGGGGATTAAAGTAGCTTATCAAAAAATTATAAATGATCTAAAAAAACATGGAATAGAGGAAGTAGATCCACTTGGTGAGCTTTTTGATAGTAATTTACACCAAGCTGTTGTGGAAAGAGAAGACAATGAAAAAAAGCCTGGCACCATTGTAGAGGTACTACAAACTGGTTATACTATCAAAAATAGGTTGCTCCGTCCTGCAATGGTTATTCTTTCTAAGAAATCTGCTGATTGTGGAAGCGATTAGCATGAGGTAAATGTATAATGACAAGTATTGTCTTTTCAGGTATCCAGCCAAGTGGCGTACTGCATTTAGGTAATTATCTTGGTGCAATCAAACAGTGGATAGACTTACAGGATAAATACAAATCTCTTTTTTGTATTGTCGACCTACACGCAATAACAGCAGATAAGCTTCCCGCAAGTGAATTAAAAAGTAATATTTTCAAAACAGCAGCAGCTTATATTGCATGCGGAATAGATACAGAAAAGTCCATTATTTTTAGTCAGTCCACAGTTAGTGGTCATGCAGAACTGGGCTGGCTGCTTGGATGCTATACACCAATTGGTTGGCTTAATCGCATGACTCAATTTAAAGATAAAGCTGGCAGCGATAAACAAAAAGCCTCTCTTGGATTATATAGTTATCCAGTACTTATGGCTGCAGATATATTGTTGTATCAAACTAAATACGTTCCTGTTGGTGATGATCAAAAACAGCATTTGGAGCTTGCACGTGATATTGCATCAGCTTTTAACAATCATTATAAGCTGGATTATTTCATCGTACCTGAAATCTTAACTTTGGATTGCACATCAAGGATAATGAGCTTAAGGGATGGCACAAGCAAGATGAGTAAATCTGATCCTTCAGAACATTCGTGCATTAACCTTGATGATACGGATGACTTAATTGTCAAAAAAATAGAAAAAGCAAAAACAGATTCAATTCTAGGCTTTGCTACTTTAAAGTGCCGACCAGAAATAAGCAATTTGATAAACATTTATTCAGTGCTTAGTAATGTAAATGCAGAAAAAGTATGTGAAGAAGTGAACAAACATGACATGAAGCACTTCAAAAAAGAGTTAGCTGATTTAATTATCAGTGTTATATCACCCATACGTGAGAAAATGAATGATCTTTTAAAAGACCAATTCCATTTACATGAAATATTAAAAAAAGGCACAAAGAAAGCAGCAGAAATTGCAACCCATAATATAAAAGAAATCAAGGATATTATTGGATTTGCTCAATATCTGTAAGGTTCCAAAGTGTGATGGTGCGAACCGTCATACCGCCGCGGTATCTCAGCCGCTAACACGTAGCGGGATGACGGTTTTTCAAATTGTCGGTAAATCTAAGTCAGTTTAGCTATAGGCAGCAATTTTCTGTATTTATTTTAAGTTGAAGAAAGCTCAAATGAAAAATCGTGTTTTGCTAAAAATCACAGAATGCATTCTGGTTACAAAATTCTCTAATGGTCTTAAATAAAACTTCCAGTGAATGATTGTCAGACATACTGTGCTCTGCTGATTTTATTAAGTGTACTTCAACATCGGTTGACTTAATTTTTTCAGCTAAATTCAATGAAGTTTGATAAGGAACATCTTTATCATTAATGCTATGCAGCAAGCGCACAGGACAGTTTATATCTATTGTCTTTTTGTTTAAAAGAAGGTTCTTTCTGCCATCTTCGATCAAATTTTTAGTTATTTTGTATGTACAATGCTCTGAAGTAAAATCTATTACACCTTTAGAATCTAGTTCTTCTTTTTGCTTGCCTGACAATTGCTTGAATATCAAATCTTCAGTAAAATCGGGAGCAGACGATATACCAATTAGTGCTGCAATTTTTTCTCGAAATTGAAGGGCAGTGAGCAACATCAGCCATCCTCCCATACTTGAACCTATAATTATTTGTTTATCGCTAGTTAATTCACTCATTACTTTAGCACAATTTTTTTGCCAATCACTTATCGTGTAATCAATAAAATTACCACTTGAATGACCGTGACCAAAATAATCAAATAGCACAAGTGCTACGTCATTTTCTTGGCAAAATTTGTAAATAGCAGTTGCTTTAGTTCCATCCATATTGGATGCAAATCCACCGAAAAAAACTACAGAAGCTTTCTTTCCTTGTAGCCTTCGATATGCTATGTGACCATTATTTCCATCAAACAATTTACAATAATCCATACTACTTTGGCAAAGCAACCGGGCTATCACTCAATTGATGCAAATAACTAACTAGATCTGCAATTTCTTGTGGATTGGAAATACCTGCAAATGCCATACGTGTACCTTTTATATAGGCTTTTGGGTTCTTTAAAAAGGCAAATAGCTCCTCATACCCCCATTTTCCACCTCTTTCAAGCACTGCTTTTGAGTAATTGAATGAGTTACCAAGATGGGCCTTTTTATTTCCAACTATGTTCCATAAGTTTGGTCCTACTTTATTCATTCCACCTTTCTCAAAACTATGGCAGGCTATACATTTTTTTGCTGCTGATTTACCTTTCTCAAAGCTAGCATTCTGCATGAGCGCTCCAATATCAAGCGCCACTTGCTCGATTTTTTGCTGGAACTCATTGCTGCCAGCAGCTACTATCGTTTGGTGTTCAATCTTATATTCTTCTGGACTGTAAAGCATATCAACTACATTACTAACTATCATAATGATTAGCCCAGAAAGTAAAATCGATGCTGCAATCTTATTAAGCTCCATAGTTAATTTTTATTAAGTAATGTTACTTAAATTATGCGAATATTTTCTCAAATAGCAACCAATTACCTTGAAGCTCGCTAAAGATGAGAGTCTCTATAGCTGACCCAAGAAAGGTTTTCCTACGTCCATACCGCCGCGAACCTTCATACCGCGATTCATTCGCGGTATCTCAGCCGCTAACAAGAGATCCCGCTAACAAGTAGCGGGATGACGAGGTTCACTGCCATTAAGTTAAGGAAAGAATGGTTAAAAACTGAACTAAAAAGTCAGAAATAATTAAGGATTTATGACAAATGCTGAAACAGAATAGAGTAAACTTTAAAGCAGATAAACTCTGAAGTGTAAATTACTTAAGAAACAGTTTGTTTAGAAGTCATTTTACAGGAGCTATGGCAATAAGCTAACCAGTTATTATCAGAAGATATGAATACTACCTCTAGTCAAAATATGTGTTTTCTAACCCTTTTTTGGTAATTGAACGAACGAAGATAAGGTACCTTATGACGATCAACTTTCCTTCCATTTCTTACCGCCAAAGTGTTCATCAAAAATAGCTTTGATAATTGATCCATAATGCAGTCAGTATCTGATTCCGTAGCAAAAATGTCGAAAGCCAAGTTTTTGATCGCGTTAAATGAGACAGATTTGTTAATGCTCCTCTTAAGCTTATCATCGGTTAAGTCCATATTCAACGCTTCTTCTACATCTTCTGTCATAACACTTTCTAGGTTGCTAATAATGATAGCTGACCAAAAATCCTGTTTAACAGGCTCAACACTTTTTCCTGTAAAATTTTCTAGACTTAGTCTTCCTTTGAGTTTTGCAAAAAATGTCTCAACTCCCCAGCGTAAAAAATATAACTCCTTAAATCCTCCAGTTTGAAACTTTTGTTCATCCATTAATGATGTAGCTAACACTTCAATTTCACCAGATGGCAGTACCACTTTGAAGCGTTATTCCACTATTTTCTTGTTTTATCTTACGCTGAGCACATATGGTAACCTCAACACTAGATGGGCTTTTTTCTTCAAACATAGCATTCACTTCATTAAAAGATGATCTGGGACATCGAATGACATAAGCAATTTTTCTTTTTGTAAGGCTAGAAAGAAATTTATAAGATAAATATACAAATCAGTAAGTCATTAGTATTTACAACTTTAAGCATTTCATCTGCTAAGTTAATTTCATGAGTGTTATAGCCTTTCTTATAATAGTCCGAATGCGATAAGATATGTGTTTATGGCTATAGCAGGCCAGTAGCATATTATGGTCTGTTCGGATTATTGTAAAAAGAGCTATACCTCTATCTAACACTGACCTTATGGCAACATTATTTAGCACATCTTAACAAACCGCAAAGGTTGCACTTGCATAATCACCTAAATCTTTTGGTTTTTGGTTACGTATTTTTCTTGAGCCAAATTCATTTTTTATTTCAACGCTTGTTGGTAAAATGATTTTGGAGGCATCAAGAGCTAACACTCTAAAGCCAAAACAAGTTTTAAATTTTTGGTCTTGGTAGTACAAGGAAACCACACCTTCGTTAATTTCTGAAAATGCACTGTGTTTCATTTTTTTTCTTGCTTGACTAAAAGCACTAGCAGTAACGGTATAGTCTTTTTTCCTATATAAAATAAATTCGTTTAGTATCACTTGCAGCGACTTTACACTTTTTCTTAAAATTAAGATAAATATGTCAATAAAAGATAACTTCCTCTTTCTCATAAAATCTTTTGAAGATGATTTATGGGATTCTATAAATTCTAGACTTGCCAATTCATTTTGAATAAATTTTATTACTGCCTTTTTTACTCATACTACCTTTAAACTT
>NZ_JAPQLF010000076.1:0-10289 GCF_028982105.1 Wolbachia endosymbiont of Drosophila bicornuta
AATTCTTGAAAGCCTGTATGGCAAATCTTATACCTTGCTTTAGAAAAAGCTTGCTTTGAGGGTACATGTCGATGGCTCCATAAGTTTACATTCTATTCCCAAACTTTTTTTAACTAACTTTAAAATCATAGAAAATATAGCTCTTTTTACAATAATCCGAACAGATCATAATATGCTACTGCTCTACCATAGCCATAAGCACATATCTTATCCTATTCGGACTATTGCGAGAAGTGCTATACTGTCGAAAAAGCTTGTTCGTGTAAAACTCAACACAATGGATTTTCTGAAAAGTTTTCGAGTATATTGCATTTTTAATTTGTAAGATCTTTTCCTTTTTGCATGCCTCACCTAAAAAAGACACATTTTAAACTTTTTTGTTGCAATAAAATAGAAACAAAAGTGCTGTCCCTTGCACTCTTTGGATAATTTAATGATAAAAAATTTGGAGAGAAATTTTATACACTATCGCTGATATTTTTCCTTAAGTTGACGCCATTGCCTGAACGGATACATGACAAATCTATCGTTTATCAAATCGTCGGTAAGCCTAAAGCTATAGCCATTAAGCACGATAAAGAAAATCATTCATAATCGCTATAGCAACTAGTGTAGACACTTGACGTTCCTTGTGATTTGATAAATAGAGGTTTTTATCTGACTTCACAACAAGGGCTTCTGGATGACTTTGAAAGTGAACATTACCATGCTTATCTTCAATAGCCTCTATTACCCCCTCACTGGAAAATGCTGCAACTTTATATCCAAGTGACTCCAATTTTCTTCTATTTTCTGGTGTATTACCTACTGCTCCTGAATGAGCATCTGGAAAATATGTTGAAAACCAGCCATTTTCATTAGGTATTAGGAATTTGGCTACTACTTCTGCTAAACGACTATTTGGAACGATCTTTATCTGCTGGAGAGGTACATCCTCTTTCTGTGGATTAGGTGCTGATTTTAAATGAGATCTTTGCTTCTCTTCATCACTCACAACACTCACTACTTCAATTCCCTTTGCATTCATTATGCCTTCACATATGCCAAGTAAATGAATTGCAGGGTTATCATCAACTATTTTTACAATTGCTTCAGTAACAAGCTGGCGATAAGGAGTGGGTGCTGAATGTAAATTATCCGGAATAAATATCCTATTTATTTTGTGCTCTTTAATGAATTGTGCAACTTCAACTTTTATTCGGTCTAATGTTAGCTTTTTTGCCAATGTTTTATCTTGTTTTGCGAGATTAAGTGACTCTGTCTGAATTTTTTTAAGGCTAATTATCTTATTATAATCAATCAGTACAGTCTTAACCACAAAGTTATTAAACATCTCATAGATATTTTGAGATAGCCCAAGTTCATGTGCTTCTTCCGTTTTCAACAAACCAACAACTACGTCATTATTTACTGTATTTTCTGCCGTCAAGACAGTTGACGCTGGTTCTTCTTTTCTGGTTACATGTTGAGATGCCGATTTTTCACTAACGCCAGCATAAGTAATATTGCTTAATAATAGAACTATAATTAATAAGATATTAAATATTCTGCTATAATATCTACACATATAGTTTACCCTCCCAACACTTATATCAATATCATAACATATTATAGAACGTTTTACAACAAAAAGGTAAATTTGGTAAGAAAGAGAAGGTGGCCTGAGCAGGAATCGAACCAGCGACACAAGGATTTTCAGTCCTTTGCTCTACCAACTGAGCTATCAGGCCAACTGTATACTTTTATTTTTAGATAAAAAATGTTATTATGTCTATCAAAAGTTTTTAAAGTAGTTTATAAAAATAAAGGATGAACATTAATGACAAAATAGGAATCTACCCTGGCACATTTGACCCTATAACTTTTGGGCATATTGACATAATCAAAAGAGCGTGTAAACTAGTCGATAAATTAATAATAGGAGTTGCAGAAAACGTTAATAAGCATACTGCCTTTGACACAAAGCTACGCACAGGCATGGCTGAAAATGAAATCAAGGGACTAGGAATTGATGCAGATGTTATATCTTTTAATGGGTTGCTAGTGAAGTTTGCCAAAGAGCAGAATGCTTCTGTTATTATTAGAGGATTAAGAGCAGTGTCGGATTTTGATTACGAGTTTCAAATGAGTTGGGTAAATTATAAACTTCTTCCTGAAATCGAAACCATATTTCTTCCCGCTTCTGAAGATACTCAATTTATCTCATCAAGCTTTGTAAAGGAAATAGCAAGATTAGGAGAAGATGTTAGCAAATTTGTATCAAAAGGTGTTCAAAACGAATTGATTAACCTGAATAGGATAAAAAATGGAGAATAGTGCTTGTTGTTTTTTATTTCTGAATGGGTATATTCAATATATAAAATGTTATAAGCTAAAGGAGCAGCATGTCAAAAGTGAGGGTTAATAATAGAAAAGTTTGTTGTCATGGTGATGAGAATGATGAGGGTTCCGGCCATCCATTAATATATTTAGATATGGGAGAAGAAGAGGAAATAGCCTGCCCTTATTGTGAAAAGACGTTTGTCCATGACTGCACTGTAGAAGCGGTTGGGGAGCTGACTAGGGATGAGCTCTAATGGCACTTCTGCAGACTTAGCTTATGTAAATAGCAATAAGAGGGGCAGTAAAAATGAAACTGTCCATACGGTCGAGCACTCCCCCATGGCCAGGTATCATATTTCCACTATCTTTAACACCGTAAGCTCTTTTAACAAGCGACTCAGTGAAATCGCCAAGTTGCGCTAGAATAGCAATTGCAAGGCCAATGATTGGAGAATAAAAAATTGAAAATAGACCAAAAAATATTGATCCAAAAATTGTGCACACTACTCCAGCTAAAATCGCACCAAGAAGTCCTGTCCAAGTTTTTCCAGGGCTAAGAATTGGGCAAATTTTAGCTCCACCAAAATTCTTGCCAAATAGGTAGGCAGTAACGTCAATTCCCCAAATGGTTAAGACGAACCATACTAATGCGTATTTTCCCTGTGGTAGATTATATAAATATATTAATGAGGCGCTTGGTAGTGCAATCAATAATAATGCAAAAACGTATAAAATTTTATTTCCTTGGGTTAGATTATACCATTCAAAAGAAGATAAAACTGCTATTGAAAAAATCAATAGGTAAAACGATAAATCACTAAAATATGTAGCAAAGGAAAATATGAATAATATTACTATTGAGGACAACATTCTAATTATAAAATTATTATCTACCATATTTTTTCTCTCTTTTTATATAATCTTCTAATGCTTTACTCAAATCTTGACAAGAAAAATCAGGCCATAAAGTATCACAAAAATACAATTCAGCATAAGCTGCTTGCCATAATAAAAAGTTGCTTAACCTTTTTTCGCCGCCAGTGCGAATTAATAAATCCAATTTTGGCAAATCTTTAGTATACAGAAATTTTTCAAATTCCTCTTCTGATACATAAGCAATATTTTCTTTTATAATATTGCTTATAGCTTGTGTAATTTCTTGCTTTGCTCCGTAACTGACTGCCACAGTGAGTAATAAACCATCGTTCTTATGTGTCATTTCTTCTGCTTTTTTAATTTGATCCAATATTTTACTGGATAACAGACTTAAATTGCCAATAAAATTCAACTTAATGTTACAGTTGCAAATGAAATTGACTTTATCTTCATTAGTTAAAACGGAGTAAAATAAATCAAATAGACAGTCAGTTTCGTTTTTGGGTCTAAGCCAATTCTCCATAGAGAATGCATACAAAGTTAAGTAGGGTATGGTTAGGTCCGTACAATACTTGGCAATATCGTATGCAACTTCACTGCCCTTTTTATAACCATCAATTTTTACTCTTCCTTGATTGTTTGCCCATCTACCATTACCATCCATAATAATTGCTAAATGTTTCGGTAAAGATTCTTGATTCAACATTTAAATTTAACCTAATTTTGACTTGAGTGAAATTTTTTGGATTTCAATCGACACCTGGAAGGTGTCAGCTACTTGCATGACAGGAAGAGAGTTACTGTAGTGACACCAATAGTTGATACTTGAATGCAAAATCGGTGTCATCCCAGTGCTCCGACACTGGGATCCAGGAAATTTGATTTCAAACAAGTGCATCAGATAGTTGTATAGTAAAGACTGGATTCCAGTGTCAAGCACTGGAATGACATCATTTGCTATGTAAGCTTTCTCCATATCATTTAGTGATTCAGTATATCCTTTTCTTTGATGGACAATTCACCATCAATTTTTTTTATATTATTATCAGTAATATTTTGTATTTCCTTTTTAGCACCATGAAAATCATCTTCTGAGATTTCTTTATTTTCCTTCATTTTTTCTGTTTCTTCCATAATATCTCTACGTATATTTCTAATGGCAATCCGTGCATTTTCAGCAAACTGATGCAATAATTTCACTAATTTTTCACGGGTTTCTTGTGTCAAGTCCGGAAGAGCTATACGTATGGTGCTACCCTCGACAACAGGATTTAAATTCAGGTTAGCATTTAATATAGCGTTTTTCACTTCACCTACAACACTAATGTCCCAAACTTTAATTGATAGGGTTTTGTTATCTATAACCGAAACACCTGCAACCTGATTTAACTTTTGATGTCCACCATAGATATTTACAACTATACCATCAAGCAACGATGCGCTAGCTCTACCAGTGCGTACGCCTTTAATATCATCATGAAAGGACTGAATAGTTTTTAGCATTCTTTCTTTTGTTTTAGCTTTTATTTCATTTAACATAAATTACCTAATGTTTACAATCTGAAACTATAGTATAAGTACCTTGACCCTTAATAATATTGACTATTTTTTCTCCCTTCAAAGAAAAAACTATAATTGGAATAGAATTCTCACGAGCAAGTGAAATTGCTGATGCATCCATAACTTTTAAATCACGAGTCAATAAATCCGTGTAAGAAAGCCTATCATACATTACAGCATCCTCATTTTTTTTCGGATCAGCGGAGTATACACCATTTACTTGCGTACCCTTTAGAATAACATCACAATTCATTTCAACAGCACGTAAGGCTGCAGCTGTATCTGTAGTAAAAAATGGGTTGCCTGTGCCTGCTGCAAAAATTACCACTCTACCTTTTTCTAAATGACGAATAGCTTTCCTTCTGATGTAAGGTTCGCATACAGTGGCCATGGGTATTGCAGATAATACCCTAGAAGCTACTAAATTTTTTTCTAAAAAGTTTTGTAAAATTAAAGCATTGATTATAGTTGCAAGCATTCCAATATAATCACTGCTTGCTCTTTCACAACCACTTAAAGACGCAGATGTGCCACGAAAGATATTACCACCACCAACAACAATACATACCTGAACTCCAAGATTACAAACTTCAACTATGCCTTTAGATAACTCACCTATAGCCTCCATATCGTGACCAAATTGCTTTGATCCCATCAAAGCCTCACCAGAGATTTTAAATAACACCCTGGAATATTTTATTTCGCTTTTTTCATTTGTTGAAATAAACATTTTTTGCTATTTAATCTGCATCACCCAAAACAAGTAACTTGTAATTAGAGAGTTTAACAGCACTCAACTCGCTTGATTTTATAAAATCAGAAATCTTCATCTTATCATCCTTTATAAATTTTTGCTCCAGTAAAACAACTTCTTCATAGTACTTAGCCATTCGTCCATCTACTATTTTTTTTGCTACTTCTTCAGGTTTATTTAAGCTCCTCACTTGCTCTTCAATTATAGAACGTTCGTTGTTCAACTTCATTTGATCTAAATCATCTATAGACAAGGCTTCAGGCTTCATAGCAACTACATGCATAGCTATTTGTTTCCCAATCTCTTGTAGCTTCGCCTTATCACCAGATGATTGCAATGCAATTAAAGCACCAACCTTACCTAAGCCATGCGCATCACCATGTACGTAGCCAGCAATAACTCCATCCTTAGCTTCTAAGTAACAAAGCTTGCTTAACTCTAGCTTCTCACCAAGAACTGACGTACCATTCATAATAGCTTCCTGCACTGTGCCAATGCTTTCATACTTGGCATTTTTTAACTCATCAACGCTAGTACAGCGTTCTTGATGAGCAATTGATGCTAAATTTAAAACTAACTCTATAAATTTCTCATTCCTTGCGACAAAATCGGTTTCGCAATTGAGTTCAATCAATACACCACAATTTTCAGTCAAACACATAGCAACGAGCCCATCTGAAGCTACTCTATCAGATTTTTTGTCAGCTTTAGCAAGACCTATTGTACGTAACTTATCAACGGCTTTCTTAATGTCACCATTACATTCTTCTAATGCTTTTTTACAGTCACTTAAGCCAAGCCCTGTTCTATCACGTAATTCTCTTATATCATCTGGATTCATCTTCATTTGTTACTACCTCCCTTTCTTCTTCTTTGTAAACTTTACTACGTCTCCTTTTAGTTCGCACAATACCATCTTCTTTTTCTTGAATAAACTCATCACCCCTTATATCATCAACCTTAACTCCAGATTTTGCTAGACTAGACTCTATTCCAGCTAATATAGAGTCGGTAGCTAATTTACAATAGAGCTCTATTGATTTTCTTGAGTCATCATTTCCAGGTATTAGATAAGTAATACCATCTGGATCAGAATTAGTATCAAGTACTGCAACTATTGGAATTCCTAACTTCTTAGCCTCCTTAACCGCTATATGCTCCTTATTAGTATCAATGATGAATAAGATATCAGGAATTGCTCCCATTTCTCTAATACCGCCAAGCGCCTTATCAAGCTTTTGCTTTTTCTTTTCAATGTTTCCCAATTCTTTCTTTGTTAAAATGCTATCCTCGTCATTTAATATTTTCTCATATTGCATCAAGGTTTTTATCGAAGAAGAAACAGTGCCCCAATTAGTAAGCATACCACCAAGCCAACGATGATTCACATAATATTGACCACAACGAATCGCTTCACTTGCAATAATATCAAAAGCTTGAAACTTTGTACCAACAAATAGAATGCGACCACCTTGAAATGCAACGTCATATAAAGCCTTCATGGCCACCTGTAGCAATGGTAGTGTTTTTCGCAAATCAATTATATGTATACGATTTTCTTGATGCACTCCATATATGTATGGAGCCATTTTTGCGTTCCAGCGACTAATTTTGTGACCAAAATGTACACCAGATTCAGCTAAATCACGCACAGTGACTTTAGGCAAATTTGTCATATATCATTCCTCCAAATAGTTCATCTTCCATGGCATAACCCTAATGGGACTACTTGTACAAGCCATGTGTGAAATTAAATTATTTACATAGTAATAGAAAAGACAGCAAAGCGCAAACAAAAAATATTGACAAAGGGCAACATGTTTATTAGCTTTAAAGTTGAAGCCCGAAAACGCTAAAAAGAAATTATGGGGGTGTAGCTCAGTTGGTTAGAGCGCATGCCTGTCACGCATGAGGTCGTGAGTTCAAGTCTCATCACTCCCGCCATATTAGTTTTAGCATAACTTAGAATTCGCAGTATTATTGCCGGTATTGAGAAACGCCTTCACCAAACTTGACATGGCATGGTATTGTAATTAATACTTAAATAGGTTTGTTTTTATCATTAACAATTAGGATTAAATATGCTCATTTCTGAAGTTTTTGCAGCAGATGCAACTAGGAATACATCAAGTATCGGCGCATCTTTTGCTAGTTTTACTCCATTGATTTTAATATTTGTGGTATTTTATTTTCTCATTATTCGCCCGCAACAAAAAAAACTAAAAGAACATAGAAAGATGATAGATCAAATAAAACGTGGTGATACAGTCATTACTTCTGGTGGAATAATAGGTGAAGTTAATAAAGTTGATGAGGCAAATGCACAATTTATAATAGAAATAGCACCAAAAGTTGAGATAAAAGTTCTAAAGTCCGCTATATCTGAGGTTTTAAGCAAAGAAACTCAAAAAGTAGCAGCTAAACCAATTAAAAAGGTAAAATCGAAAGAATGATAAAAAGAATATAAATCAACCAGTAATAAAGGCAAAAATGCTTAACATGTTTAGAAAAAAGTTTGTTTGGTGATCCATTTGTGTGCGGAATATTTGGTGTAGTAAGTAGCGGTGATTCAGTAATACCAACTTTACTAACTGGGTTGCAAAAATTGGAATATAGGGGATATGACTCTTCAGGTATAGCAATCATAAATAATGAAGGCGAGATAGAAGTCAAAAAATCAGAAGGTAAAGTCAAAAGGTTATGTGAAGTTGTTGATGACAGCAAGATGTCTCACAGTACAGTTGGTATAGCACATACTCGCTGGGCTACACATGGAGTCCCAGGCCTTAAAAATGCTCACCCCATTCGTACAAATAACGTTGTTGTTGCTCATAACGGCATAATTGAGAATTACAATCTGCTAAAAAAGGGCCTAGAAGAAAGGGGCATGTCATTCCATACTGACACTGACACAGAGATCATACCAAACATGCTAACCTTATATCTTGATGAAGGATTGTCGCCAGTTGATTCTCTATTTAAGTGTTTAAACAACCTACACGGCTCATTTGCCTTGGTCTTATTATTTGCAGAATATCCAGACGCCTTATTTGTTGCGAAGAGAAATTTGCCTTTAGCAATAGGCTATAACTGTAACACAGTGTTTGCTGCATCTGACTCTAATGCTTTAAGTGCATTTGTGGAAAGAATATCGCATTTGGAAGATGATGACATTGCAGTGATAAAATCTAGTGGAGTTAGTATATACAACAATGGTACACAAGTTAAACGCAGTATAGAAAATAGTAGTCCAAGTGATTTTCTAATTAGCAAAAATGGTTACCCTAGCTTCATGTTAAAAGAGATTTTTGAGCAACCTTGTGCATTAAACAAAACAATAAACCAATTTTACAAGCAATATAAAGAGGTCAACAAAAAATTATTCTCTGAACTGAATCACATTACTATAGTTGGATGCGGATCATCTTATTTTGCTGGGCTAATAGCGAAGTATTGGCTGGAAAGTGTCGCTCAAGTTCGAGTATATCTAGAAATCTCGTCAGAATTTAGGTATAGCAACGTCAAGCTAGAAGAAGGCAGCATTGGGTTATTCATCTCTCAATCTGGCGAAACTGCAGATACCATAGAAGCGCTGCGTTATGCGAAATCACAGAAGCAAACAATCATTAGTATAACTAATACATTTAGCAGCAGCATTGAAAAGATCTCAGATATTGTGTTACATACTCTTGCTGGGCCAGAAATTGGTGTTGCTTCAACAAAAACCTTTTCTGCGCAACTTGCAACTTTAGCATGCTTTGCCGTGGAGCTTGGAAAAATAAAAGGTATACTGGGTGGAGAGAGAATAAAACAGCTAAGCAACGCTATTAACTCTATTCCCGAGTATGTTGAGCACGTTTTGAATGTGATGAAAATACAACATATATCGGGCAGTATATTAGAACACAATAACGTTATTTTAATCGGCAGAGGAAGTTCATACGGAGTTGCAATGGAAGGCGCATTGAAAATAAAAGAGCTTTCATATATCAATACAACTGGTATTGCAGCGGGAGAAATGAAGCATGGTTCTATTGCTTTAATAGACTCTACTGTGCTTGTTATAGCAATTATCCCTTATGATGATTTATTCTTTAAAACGCTATCTAATATACAAGAGATTATTGCAAGAAAAGGCAAAGTAATTGCCTTCAGTGATAAACAAGGAGCGCCATTCCTAAGGGGAGTTTGCGCAGATGTGGTGCAACTTCCAGACACTGATAATTTTATCTCTCCAATCATCTACAGTGTTGCTATGCAATTCCTTGCTTACTTTACTGCAGCAAAAAAAGGGTTAGATGCAGATTGTCCAAGAAATTTAGCTAAGTCTGTCACGGTTGAGTAGTCCATTTAAAGTTAAAGCTAAACTTCTAATAAGGTAACCAGACTGCATTCTGTGATTTTTAGCAAAACACGATACACAATCGTCATTCCGCTACTAATTAGCGGAATCTATGGCGAGATACCGCGGCGGTTGACGGTTCGCGGTGGTATGACGGTTAAGTAATTCGTCATCCAGCTGCTTGTTAGCGGGATCTAGAGATACCGCGGCGGTATGACGGTTCGCGGCGGCATAGCTATCTTCAAAAATATGGTTGAATAATTGTTAATAATAGTGTATAATTATTAATATTTTTAAGCACTTTGGCTATGGCTTTATCTAAGTTTCTCGACCCTAAGCTGGATTTAACCTTTAAAAGAATCTTTGGCACTGAAAAAAATAAGAATATTCTCATACATTTTTTGAATGATATTTTAGGGTTTACCGAGATAAATA
>NZ_JAPQLF010000077.1:0-6347 GCF_028982105.1 Wolbachia endosymbiont of Drosophila bicornuta
TATACTGTTCTTCAGTTAGTTTCTGACATATAATTCTTACTCTAATTTTTGCTTCTTTTCCTAACAATACCTCGTTTTCTAAAAATAACTTATCCTCTAAACATTCTAATAACTCCATTTTTTGATTTGTTTCTACATCATATATGTTGGTATCGGATTTATAACGACTTATGAAATAAGCTCCTATTTCATTGATTTGTTTAAAAGAACTTGGCACAAAATAACCGAGATCAGATATTAGCAAATCATTGCTTAATATATTACTTAAATGTTTCCTATATCCCTGGTCTGATCTTACCCACTCCGTTAAATTAAGTTGGTCTATTATCTGATTCATGTAGTCGAAAACTAATTGTAACTTTATTCCAGACTTAGTATTGCTTTCATAGCCACTGTAGCTAGTACCATAACCTTTATACATCTCTTCCATACTGTTAGGTAGAGTAACATAGCTACTGTCCAATAATTTAACACTATTAAATTGCTGTAAGATTTTGCAATCAACTTGCAAGATATTTTTAAAGAGAATCACAGATTCATTATACATCCTTTTCATAAATTCCACTGCTTCTTCAGTAAATCTAAAATCCAAACCTTGTTTTGTTATATCTATCGAGTCCTCGTTTAGTAATTGACACATTGTTTCTACGCTACAATTATCAACTCCTATATTACCCAAGACCATGGCTTTTACGCATGATGAACCTTTTAGCTTTCTCTTTCTTTTTATAAACCTTGTTGTAATTGAGATTTCCTCTGCTTTTTCATTAAAAAATTCTTTGAGCTTTTTTGATAAGCAAGTTATTTTATTCATTGGTTCTCTCACTAAAAGTATATCTTGGAGAACTTATACCTTATTATTCTATCTCTTTCATACCTTTATTTCCTTAACTTGACGCGTATGATTTCAATAACAGTGCCTGCAAGAACAGGGTTGGAAGTGTTACTTTGTTTATTACCTTAGTATATGAATAAGGATTCCCCGAATCTAATATGTAATTGCTGTAGGCTGCATTTAGTAATATAATCTCATATTAAATAAGACGTTACTTAAGTTTATGCTAGATTCTCCGCTAATTTTGACAGCTATTCTTATATTTTTCATTTTTACGTTGTCATTCTTTTTTATAAGAAAGATATTTGGTTCCACAAACAAGAAGATAATAAAATCCTTTAGGAAAATTGTTCAGCAAATAAATGCATTAGAAACAGAAATGCAGAGTTTATCTGATGAGGAGCTTGCTGGTAAAACTGAAGAATTCAAACAAGAATTGAAAAATGGGAAAACGTTAAATGATCTTCTCGTACCTGCATTTGCAGTTGTGCGTGAAGCCTCTCGAAGGTTTCTTAACATGAGGCACTTTGATGTTCAACTGATTGGTGGAATGGTGCTCCACAATGGTATGATATCAGAAATGAAAACAGGAGAGGGAAAGACACTCGTTGCAACTTTAGCAGCATATCTAAATTCCTTAGAAGGGAAAGGCGTACACGTCGTAACTGTTAATGACTACCTTGCAAAACGAGACACAGAGTGGATGAGCAAATTATATAATTCTCTTGGGGTTTCTGTTGCGTTTATTACGAATAACTTGACAGACGAAGAGAGGAAAGAGGCTTACAGTGCAGATATCGTGTATTCCACAAATAACGAGCTTGCCTTTGATTACCTGCGAGACAATATGAAATTTTCTCAAGAAGACATGGTTCAGAGAGGCTTTCACTACGGAATAGTTGATGAAGTGGACTCAATACTCATTGATGAAGCTCGCACTCCGCTTATTATTTCTGGCCCGGTTGAGGAAAACAATCAGATATATAAGCATATCAATAAAATAGTAACCAAATTAGTTGACTCTGATTATGAAGTAGATGAAAAAGGTAGAACGGTATTCTTGACTGAAGATGGTATTTCACGAGTGGAGGAACTACTAAGATCATACAATCTCATTCCTGAAAATTCCTCGCTCTATGATACTGACAGCATGATAATGACTCATTATATGGACCAAGCATTACGTGCACATAAGCTGTTCACTGCTGATAAAGATTATATAGTGAAAGATGGAAAGGTAGTGATTATTGATGAATTTACTGGGCGTATGATGGATGGCAGGAGATATTCCGATGGTCTTCATCAGGCACTTGAAGCGAAGGAGAATCTTGAAATTCAGCATGAAAACCAAACTTTAGCATCGGTCACATTTCAGAATTACTTTCGTATGTACAATAAACTTTCCGGAATGACTGGAACAGCAGCAACAGAGGCAGAAGAGTTTCGTGATATATACAGATTAAATGTAGTAAAAATTCCAACCAATGTATCTGTAAAAAGAGTTGATATTGATGATGAAATTTACGGTACAGAAAAGGAAAAATTTAATGCTGTATTGAAGTTTATAGAAGAATGCCACAAACGCCTTCAACCGGTCCTTGTTGGCACGGTGAGCATCGAAAACTCTGAGAAGCTTTCTGCGCTTTTGCAAAGCCATTCTCTTAAGCATTCAGTATTGAATGCTCGTTATCATGAACAAGAGGCGTACATAATAGCGCAAGCTGGGGTGCCAGGTAGTGTCACTATAGCAACTAACATGGCAGGACGTGGAACTGATATTCAGCTTGGTGGAAATGCTGAAATGATCGCAAAGGTGGAGCTAAAGAAGATAAAAAATGCTGATGAAAGAGAAAAAAAATATCAAGAAATAGTTGAAAGAGTAAAAAAAGATAAGGAAATTGCTATAAAAGCTGGTGGTTTATGTGTGGTTGGAACCGAAAGACATGAAAGCAGGAGAATAGATGATCAATTACGTGGCCGTTCTGGCCGTCAGGGTGATCCTGGACTTTCTAAGTTCTTTTTATCCCTCGAAGATGACCTAATGAGAATATTTGGTGCTGATAGAATGAGAAGCTTTTTACAAAAAGTAGGGTTAAAGAATAACGAAGCTATTCATCATCCATGGATCAATAAGGCACTTGAGAAAGCGCAAAAGAAAGTTGAAGCTAGAAACTATGACGTGCGGAAATCTCTACTTAAGTTTGATGACGTAATCAATAACCAACGTAAAGTTATTTTTAAGCAGAGAAACAATATCTTAGGCAACGAAATTAATGATTTACTTGAAGTATATAGCGAAGTAAATGAGAGCGTAATAGAAGGTATAGTCCAAAGTGGCTATTATGAGGATTATATTGAAGATATAGTCAAAGAATTCCATACAAGGTATGGAATAACGCTTGATAAAGAAGATTTAGCAAAGTTTTTAAACAAACAAGAAGCTTTGGATTATATAAATGATAAGATACAAGAATTTTTTACTGAGAAAGAAAAATATTTCAACAGTCAGCACACTACAGATTTGTGGAATACGATCGTGAAGCAAATGATGATAATGACACTTGATCATTTATGGAGGGAACACCTTTCAGTTCTAGAGAGCCTAAGACAAAGCATAAGCCTACGTGCCATGGGGCAGAAAGATCCACTGAATGAATTTAAACGCGAAGCTTTCTTGATGTTTGAGTCAATGCTTGAAAAATGGAAGGAACTCACCATTCACCGCCTAGCGCACTTTAAGTTGGCAGATAACCAAGAGATAGGCAATAGGTTACATTCTGCTAGAAATAGCAAACTTCCCAAAGTCTCAAGAAACGACAAGTGCCCTTGTAATTCTGGAAAGAAGTACAAACACTGCCACGGCGCGGTTACTGTGGTGAATTAATAATTATGGTTGTACAGTTTGTTTATTTCCATCAACATTACTGCAGCTAACCTCACTTAGCTTACTGTTTAATGAATGCTCTGATGACTTATATGCAACCCCATAGGAAATTCCACCAACGATCAGTGCAGATGCCACAGTAATTACAACTATTGCTAGTGCAGGTAATGCAGTAGCATAAATGAGTGCTAATGGAGCAACAATGGCAGCTAATATACCTACAGTAATTCCTGCTGTTATAGCTTTAGGTCTATGAATAAATGATGGATCTGCACCATAATTTAGGAGAAGTTTCGCTACTTTTGGATGTTGATAATTTAGTCTTGGATGTTCACCATGAGTGTAATAAACAGCATAATATAAAGGAGTTCTTCCGTCTTTATCTTGTGCATTAACGTCTGCTCCCTCTTCTAGCAAAACTTCTACTACTTGTGTGTATCCATTCTCAGCAGCATAATGTAAAGGACTTCTTCCATATCTGTCCACTACATTAACATCTGCCTCTTTTTTTATAAGATGTTTTACTACTTCTATATGACCACTATAAGCAGCATAATGCAAAGGAGTCCCTTTATCTTCATTTTGTGCATTAACGTCTGCTCCTTCTTCTAGCAAAACTTCTACTACTTGTGCATGCCCATGCTGAGCAGAATAATGTAAGGAGGTTTTTTCCCATTCATCTTGTACATTAACATTAGCTCCGTTTTTTGTTAAGTATCTTACTACTTTTTCATAGCCATTTTCAGCTGCTATAAGTAATAAATTGCACTTGAGCACTATAAACGTGTAATTTATATCAAATTCGTTTTTTTTCCACTCATCATATATAAGTTGATTTTCCTGCTGCAGCTTATCTTTAATTCTATCAATTAAATTTTCCTTACTCAGATCTGGACTACTGTTGACTTCTTGTAGTATTAACCTTAATGTCATTTCCTTCTACAAGATATAAAATTTTATTATGGCATATGGAGTGGATTATGTCAATGAAAAACTAAGAAACTGGTTCTTCTTTTTTTCTATAGCTTTAGGTTTACCTACAATTTGAAAAACAACAGATTCGTCATTCCGCTACTCGTTAGCGCCTCGGCGGTATGATGTAGGGAAACCTTTCTTGGGTTAGCTATAAAGTTAAAATTCGACCAGGGCAGCCGCAATAAGGTAGCAAACGCCATCATGTCTTTAGGAGAGTTTGGTAATGAAGGCTCTTAAGTTGACGCCATTGCCTGAACGGATACGCCAATTTTTATGTTCATTTGTAACCGTTTATTATTTTACACCCCAGTCTTTTTCAAATATTGCTAGTCCTTGGTCAGTAAGTGGGTGATTAATTAATTGTCTAAGTACTTTTGCTGGCACAGTAATTGAATCAGCACCAAGCCTTGCAGCTTCTATTACATGCGCTGGGCTTCTCACTGATGCAACAAGAACTTTAGTATCAAAACCGTAATTAGAATATATAGTACATATATCTTCTATTAGCGATAAGCCATCATAGCTTATATCATCAAGGCGACCAACAAAGGGGGAAATAAAACAAGCACCGACCTTAGCGGCAAGCAGTGCTTGTCCAGGAGAAAAACATAATGTGATGCTAACAGGTATTTTATGCTCTGTCCATAACTTTTTACAAGAAATTAATCCTTCATGTGTAAGAGGTAATTTGATCACAACATTATCAGCAATTTTTGCTAAATTCAGACCTTCTGTGATCATCTCTTCATGGTTATCTGCAACAACTTCAACACTAACAGGCCCTTTTATAATAGAGCATATTTCACGCACTAAATCCTCGTATTTATCTTTACGCCCGGACTTTGCTATTAAAGAAGGATTAGTTGTTATGCCGTCAATGAACTCCTTTAGTCCTTTAATTTCATTTAAATCAACGCTATCAAGAAAAATTTCCATATTAATCTCCTATAAAAAAAATACCCTTGCAAAATCTTGTCATCCTACCGCTTGACTTACAACCGTATGAACTTCCTGCGTTGTAAACATCAAACAGCCGATAACACAACTGTACAAATATTGAGACATAAGAGTAATTTGTACCAAGAAAAAAGATGTCATCCCAGTGCCCAGACCCCTTAGACAATGTACCATCTTTTGATTTTGTCCATTCTGGGCGGGGTTTTCAAGTTCTTTGATCTTAAATACCACATCTACTTTATCAAGATCAATGTTGACCTCTTTTACTAATGTTCTAATAAGACTACGTTTGGCTTGCCAATCTAGGTCCGATTTAACACTAGAATAAAAGCCCTTTATGCTATTTGTAATAAGATTCATTTTCTGCCGTATTCCCTTTTACCTTTTTCTTCTCTCCTTCAATCTCTTTTAAACGTTACTTCATTTTTTTTATTGCCTGCTTAAAGTCTTCCTTACTTATAGTTAGTGCATACTTTGTTGCCGTAAAAACTCCCGGTACCCAAACGATTGTAATAAGTATACACAATCTTTGTCAACTATTTTCGGCACTGGTATATTGACCTTACCCAGAAAAAGTGGAGAGAAAGAAAGGAGTTTTTTCGGGTAAAATAAAATTTTGGAGGATTAGAAATGGTAAGAGAATATACGGCAGAATTCAAATTGGAAGCTGTTAAGCTGGCAAATGAACAAAGAAAG
>NZ_JAPQLF010000077.1:6369-6538 GCF_028982105.1 Wolbachia endosymbiont of Drosophila bicornuta
TAGCAAGAGATCTAGGAATAAGGGATAGTGTATTAGGAAAATGGATGAAGAAATATAACGAAAAAAAGTCAGCGGCAAATGCATTTCCAGGTAGAGGTGACATGGCTCCTTACGACAAAGAGAGGTTTGATTTACAAAGCAAGAGTAACAATGGAAAGAGACATTTAAA
>NZ_JAPQLF010000078.1:0-24636 GCF_028982105.1 Wolbachia endosymbiont of Drosophila bicornuta
TATACTGTTCTTCAGTTAGTTTCTGACATATAATTCTTACTCTAATTTTTGCTTCTTTTCCTAACAATACCTCGTTTTCTAAAAATAACTTATCCTCTAAACATTCTAATAACTCCATTTTTTGATTTGTTTCTACATCATATATGTTGGTATCGGATTTATAACGACTTATGAAATAAGCTCCTATTTCATTGATTTGTTTAAAAGAACTTGGCACAAAATAACCGAGATCAGATATTAGCAAATCATTGCTTAATATATTACTTAAATGTTTCCTATATCCCTGGTCTGATCTTACCCACTCCGTTAAATTAAGTTGGTCTATTATCTGATTCATGTAGTCGAAAACTAATTGTAACTTTATTCCAGACTTAGTATTGCTTTCATAGCCACTGTAGCTAGTACCATAACCTTTATACATCTCTTCCATACTGTTAGGTAGAGTAACATAGCTACTGTCCAATAATTTAACACTATTAAATTGCTGTAAGATTTTGCAATCAACTTGCAAGATATTTTTAAAGAGAATCACAGATTCATTATACATCCTTTTCATAAATTCCACTGCTTCTTCAGTAAATCTAAAATCCAAACCTTGTTTTGTTATATCTATCGAGTCCTCGTTTAGTAATTGACACATTGTTTCTACGCTACAATTATCAACTCCTATATTACCCAAGACCATGGCTTTTACGCATGATGAACCTTTTAGCTTTCTCTTTCTTTTTATAAACCTTGTTGTAATTGAGATTTCCTCTGCTTTTTCATTAAAAAATTCTTTGAGCTTTTTTGATAAGCAAGTTATTTTATTCATTGGTTCTCTCACTAAAAGTATATCTTGGAGAACTTATACCTTATTATTCTATCTCTTTCATACCTTTATTTCCTTAACTTGACGCTTATGGTTTAATTATAGCTCTTTTTACAATAATCCGAACAGATCATAATATGCTACTGCTCTACCATAGCCATAAGCACATATCTTATCCTATTCGGACTATTGCGAGAAGTGCTATAAGTGTGAACTGTTACACGAAAATTTTGTAAACAGATTAATATACCCTGTTTTTGCTATTCATCTAAAAATGGAACCATAGAGTACGTTGAGGAGCGTAAGCAAATTTTAATGCAAAAATTACTATCAAAAAATAGATTATGCAAGAGGTCTAATTATTCTGCCGCAATTTTGCTCTATCACACTTGCCACATTTAATATTCCGGCTTCATCATAATAATTTCCAATCACTTGCAAGGCAAGTGGTAAACCCTCATTGGAGAGCCCAACAGGAACAGAAATAGCAGGCAATCCTGCCAGATTTGCCGGCACAGTAAACACATCATTGATGCACATAATTAGCGGATCTGGCTTTTCATTTAAGCCAAAAGCTTCTGTTGGAGCAGATGGCATAAGTATGTAATCTATTTTTTCAAACGCTTTTATAAAATCATTTCTGATTAATGCCCTGATACACTGTGCTTTTTCGTAATATTCATTGTAATGACCTGAGGAAAGCGCATAAGCGCCAATTAAAATTCTTCTTTTCACCTCTTTACCGAAACCTTCTGCTCTTGTTAGTGAATACATTTCTTCAAGGGTATCAGCATCAACCCTGAACCCATAACGCACACCGTCATAACGAGCAAGATTGGATGAAGTTTCAGCAGAACAAATTAAATAATAGACTGGTATTGCATATTTAGTATGTGGCAGAGTAACGTCAACAACTTCAGCGCCATTTTCTTTTAAATAGGAAGCAACTTTCTCCCAATTATGGACTATTTCCTCTGAAATTCCATCCATCCTATATTCTTTTGGTATACCAATACGCTTACCCTTGACATCACCATTTGTAAAGCTAGAAAATTTAGGCACTGGCTTTTCGCTTGATATTGAATCTTTTGTATCATAGCTACAGATTGCTTCCAGCATTAATGCTGAATCAGAGACAGAACGAGTAATGACTCCTGCTTGATCTAGAGAACTCGCAAATGCAATCATACCAAAACGCGAGCATCTTCCATAAGTTGGCTTTATTCCAACCACTCCACAATAAGCTGCTGGTTGGCGCACAGATCCACCGGTGTCACTCCCTAGTGCTCCAGCGCATAAAAATCCAGCCACCGATGCTGCAGATCCACCAGATGATCCACCAGGAACAACTTTTTCCCCATCGCTTTTTCTAATCCACACATTTTCAACAGGGCCAAAATAGCTATTTGTGTTCGCAGAACCCATAGCAAATTCATCCATATTAAGCTTACCGAGCATGGCTGCTCCACTTTTTAAAAGCAAGTCAGACACCGTAGATTCGTAAGTCGGAACGAAATTTTCCAGCATTTTTGAGCATGCTGTTGTTTTTATTCCTTTTGTACAGAATAGATCTTTGATGCCAACTGGTACACCCATGAGCGGCGAGATTAAATCATCCTTTTGCCTAGAGAAATGTTCATCTGCAGCTTTAGCAGCTTTCATTGCTATCTCTGGGGTTTTTGTTATAAATGCATTTAATTTCTCATTTTCAACCGCACTGATGTGCCCCTCTACGAGTTCAACGGCAGAAAAACTCTTTTTTTTGAGCCCGTCATGCATTTGTGTAATACTTAACTTTCTTAGTTCATTCATCAATATTTAATTTTTAGCAAGACGTTAATTATAACATGGCACGATAAAAAATCCATACATTTATAGTTACAGCTAGAAATGTAGCTAAGGTAACTTAGATTCACCGACAATCGTCATCCCGCTACTTGTTAGCGGCTAAGAGATACCGCAGCGGTATGACGTAGAAGCTATACTTTTATACTCACCAACTCAGTATCCAATCCGGATTGTATCTTAAAAAGGTCAAAAGACTATAATAAGCAAAGGAGTGATACTGTGTCTGAGTGAAAATCGTTGAGATCCCAGTGTCTGCTGCTTGCATAGCATTTATTTACAAAAAAATAGTCATGCAAGAGACTTTGCTTGGATATTTGATATAATTTAGGTCTATTAAAGCAAAAAATACTAACATGAATGAAGTGATAACATTTGGTTGTCGTCTAAATTTTTACGAGAGCGAGTTAATCAAAGAAGCATTAAAAAAAGCAAAGAGAGAAAATGTTGTTGTGGTGCATAGCTGTGCAGTGACAAACGAAGCAGAACGTCAGGTAAAGCAAAAGATACGTAAGATTTACAAAAATGATCCAAATAAAGAAATTATCGTAGTTGGTTGTGCTGTTCAGTTGGATCCAGAAGTTTACAGTAGCATTCCTGGTGTAAGTAAAGTGCTTGGTAATCAAGATAAGCTAAAAGCTGAAAATTACTTACTAAATGACGATAAAATCTTGGTCAGTGATAACCAAGTAGAACCTGTTCTAATTAATGGATTTGAAGATAAGTCAAGGGCATTTATTGAAATTCAAAATGGTTGTAATCATAGCTGCACATTTTGTTCAATTACTGAGGCAAGAGGGAATAATCGATCTGTGCCAATAAACAGTATTATAGAGCAAATCAGGATCTTTGTAGAAAATGGATATCAAGAAGTAGTGTTTACAGGGGTTGATATTACTGACTTTGGTACAGATTTGTTGGGTAAGCCATCACTTGGTTCAATGATTAGGAGAGTTTTAAAGGATATACCAGAGTTGAAGAGGCTAAGACTTTCCTCTATCGATGTTGCTGAAGTTGACGACGAATTAATGGATTTAATAGCTAATGAGTCAAGACTTATGCCTCATTTACATTTGAGTCTACAATCTGGTAATAATTTAATACTAAAGAGAATGAAGCGTCGTCACAACAGAGAACAAGTGATAGAATTTTGTCATAAAATGAAGAGCTTGAGGCCTAATATAGCATTTGGCGCTGATATTATTGCTGGATTTCCAACAGAAACTGATGAAATGTTTCAGGATACAGTTGATTTACTGAAAAAAACAAATATAGTTTACCTACATGCTTTTCCATATTCAGAGCGGAAAAATACACCTGCTGCACGAATGCCACAAGTACCAGAGAATGTGCGTAAAGAACGAGTAAAAAATTTAAGAGAAGTAAATAAAGAAATTATGAGCAGTTTTTGTCAATCCTTGATCAACACTAAGCAAAGTGTTCTGGTTGAGCAAAATAATGTCGGTAGAGCAGAAAATTTTGCATTAATAAAGCTTGAATCAAAAGCTCAAGCCAAGAGTATTGTGAAAGTTAATGTTAAAGGAGTGGAAAATAATTATCTAATTGGAAATATTTTTTCTTAATTTTTGTACATTGAAGAAATATACGATATAGTAATTATACTGTAAATGATAATTGTGAATTCATTTATGATAACTAGAATATCTATTACTTTATTTTTGATTTTCATTTCATGTGTCTATTTTTTTATTACTTATATTAGTAATGATACACACATTGAGCAAGTACAACCCTTAAAATTAGAAACAGACAATAATAAAAGTGTGATACGTTCTGAGGAGGTTACTGCAAAAGAAACACCAATAAAATATCAAGAACTTGAAAGTAGTCCACCTTCTGTTTTCCAAGTAGCTGATCAGAAAAATATGTGGTCACGTATTGCAGATCAAGCTGAGCCTACAAAAGAAAAATCAAAAAAACTTGATTTTTATGTTAGCGCTAACGGTGGTAAGGTATACCATGATAATTCAGAAATATTTGTAAAGGGTATACAAGAAATAGGAAAAAGAGTCCTAACTTTAGTTGAAAGTCATTATGGTTTTATAATAAAAAATATAGTGGCAGATGAAATTAAAAGTATACAGCAATTTGATGGTAAAATTGATTTCCAGTGGTTTAGCAGCATGTCTTTAGGTTACTATGCTGGAGAAAATGGTAAAATTGATTTTGAAGCCGCGTATTCTATAGCCAATATTGAAGATAGTAATTCTCCTACGGTATTTGATAAATCAGCAGGTATATTTGCGTTTTTGTTAAACTTCTATTATAATCCCAGCGTTCAGGATACACAATTTGCTCCGTACATCGGTCTTGGTATAGGACCAACAGTTTTTAGATTAAAAAGGATTAATGGGTCACCCCAAAATTCAATGCCACTGAATGTTCCTTGGTTTGCTTATCAAATAAAACTTGGTGTTGATTATTCAATAATCCCAGAAATCAAAACCTTTCTCGGCTATCGTTACTTTAGCGTTCCGGTACCTGTTGCAGATGACATATCTACTCACAATATTGAAGTTGGTTTGATATTTAATTTTTAGTGATAATTTAATATATATATAAATTCTTATCTTTTCTATCTAACAAACCAAATGTTGGTACGATTGTTGCTTTTAAAAAAATGACAGTTTCTACTGTTCTAATATTATTCGCTAGCCTTTTTGATTTCTGATGCAATAAGCTTTGCTTATCTTCTCTATGTTCTATAAGCCCGCCGATTACCATAATTTCACCGCTCTTAATTTTTAACATAGAGTTCATTTCTCTGATTTCAACAATTGGAATGTCGCTATTTAATTTCATTTTACTCTGCTGTGCGACGTACTCTATATCTGGATCTTTAGTGTAGCCGTTAATTCTTGATAAAGTTGGATGTATATCCATGAATATTTCACTAGTATCAATGTTAATGCTTGGGTGGATTATTAGCACAACACCTATTGGGACGCTATTCATCTTGGTAATTAAGGTCTGATTAGAGTTTCTAGTATCTTTTTGTATATCGGAGGTAAAATAAATATGGTTTTTAGTAAATGAAATCATCGCTTGCTGATTATTTATAGCATGTACTCTGGGGCTTGAAATTACAGTTGAAGTGCCAAATTTGTCTAAATTTTTTACTAAATCTCCTAGATCATTTGCACCAAAGTTCATTGCTAGGTTAATAATGGAGTTATCTTGATTTATTATAGACTTAGTTCCATCTTGTAAGTCATTTAAGTTCATACCAGAAAGGTATTTGTCATCTAGCACAACTTCAACTATTTTTGCCTCTATCATTACTTGAGAAGACGCTAACTTCTTAACCTTATTAATATATTCTTCAACAGCTTTGTGGATATCTTTTCTAGCATTCAAAATAATAACACCAGCTTCTCTGTTGGATGAAAGGAATTCGCCATCATCCACCCCGTTAACATCCATTATTGCATTCAAGCCTTTTTCTAATGAATTCCATAAGTCACTACTGTATTGAGACTTCATAACATTGTTATAGTCCCTATCAACGTTACTTCCATCATTGTTAGTAATATTGTTATTAATGACGAAACTGCTTTGAGAAGAATGTTGAATATTGATGAAGTCTACGTAATAATTTTGTGCGTATGGCAAGTCCTGCTCAATTCTAATTACACCATTACTTGTTGAGTAACGCAGTTTGGCGCTATTTGCTATACTCTGAATTACTTCGTTTATATCCTTATCTTTTAGCTTTAAAATAATATTACCCGATATTTTTGGGTCCATATCCAAGTTAACGTCAGAAAGTTTTCCTATATCAATCAGCAAATCCTTTACTGATACTTCTTCACTAACATTAATAGAAATAAGCTGATTACTGATTGTGAGATCGGGAAACTCTATTGGTAAAGGCATAATTTCTGGTATTGCCGATTCATTAATCTCCAAAGAGGTGTTATATTGTTGCAACGGATAATCGTGCTTATAATTGTCTATGTTAATAGGATATTGCTTGGTAGGTAGATGTGTGCAAGAAATAATGAAGAGGAGTATTAAGCATTTAAAAATAGCCATTAGAACAGCATACAAAATCTATACTAATAGATTTCTATAAAAATATTAAAAATGTATTTAATCTCATTTTCATCGAGCAGATAATTGTCGTGTATTAGCTTTGGCTATGTATTTTTTGTATACTCTTCTTGTACTTAAATGTAGACCAGCATAGCCCTAATTTTTTTATATATTTTACTTCTTTCTCTGTATTTAATAATAGGCTTGAAAATAAATGGTAAGCCTATAATTGTTAAGCTTAGAGCTAGGGTTGAAAGTATACAACAGGCTTTGTGTTTACTATGTAGCTCTTTCAGGTAAAGCATAAAAAATCTACAAAATTTTTTGTAATTTTCTTCGATGTTTTTTTTGCTATGAGCCTTGCTAATGAACATATCTATTGCGGTATGACCGTTATTGCACTTAATGTTAAGGTCTGCACCTTTTTCTGTTAACAACTGAGCTATATCAAAATAATCCTTTTGAACAGCAAGATGTAGAGGTGCAAAACCTTGTTGCTCACAAATGTTCATATTGGCTCTAACTTCCAATAACATTTTCACAATTTGTGTATGGCCTTTTTTAACTGCGAGTAGCAAGGGAGTTCTGTTACATTTAGTAACAGCATTAACGTTTACCTTAAGCTTCAATAAGAGCTTAACTGTTTTAGTGTTACCATTATGGCTAGCTTTATGCAGCCTAGCGTTACCATTAAAATCTTGATCGTTTGCTTCTATTCCCTTTGAAACAAGAAATGTTACCATTTTTCTATTATTATGCTCAATAGCGCAATCTAACGCATCAAAACCATGGTTGTTTTTTGTGCAAAAAAACTCTTTAAGTTTAATTTTATCGTTACTTGCTTGCTGTTTTTTTGCAATAAGTTTTACTATTTGCATTTTGTTGTTATACGCTGCTAGGAAAAGCGTAGTGTTATTTTCTGCATCTTTGGCTTCTATATTTGCACCTTTCTTTATCAGATATTCTATAATTTCTGCTCTGCTGTCATAATGTGCGGTGCATTGATAAATGGTTAAAAACAAAGGAGTACGAAAATTGTTATCTTCACATTCGAGATTTGCTCCGCTATCAATTAAAATTTGGACGCTTTTTTTAGAACCGTATAGTGAAGCTATATGAAGAGGAGTATAGCCCTCTTTGGCATCTTTTTCATTAATTTTTGCGCCTTTTGTTATCAAAAAATCTATTAATTCCGTGTCATCTTGTAGTGCAGCAAGGTGCAGTGGAGTGAATCCATTTTTATCCTTGGAATTAATTGTCAGTTGGTTAACAAAAAGTTTAGCAACTTTCTTGTGTCCATGCATAATGGCGTAATGCAGAGGGTTTCTATTTTCGTTGTCTACGACATTGAAATCAGCTTCGTGCTCTAGTAATGACTTTACTCCAACTAAATCTCCTTCTTTTGTGAACTTATGCAAGAGAGTGATTCCACTTGCATCTTTTGAGTTAATATCAAATCCATTTTCTACTAATTGGTTTATATCTTCCTCACGCGCCATATCACTTAAATCTCTAATTAAACTCTTTTCGCGTTAATAATACTCCTACTTGATTAAGTCTAAATGAATCTGTGAGAAATGGCTAGTGCATTCTTGCATAACAAACTTTTGGCAGCGCATTGGATGAAACGAAAAACTTACTTGACAAACTCCGCCAGCCCTCTTATCATGAAACTGAAGCTATTTATTTATCTTCGCAATCTCTGCGGTGGATTAATGATAAAAAACTTAATGTATTTGGCGTAAGTCATGCTTAATTTTTTGCACTATGTGCACCTCGTGTCTTTATAAAACTTTTAGGTTTCTACCTATACAGGCCGAAACGCGCTTATAAAGTGTTTAAGACAGTAAAAGACGTCAAATAGACAAGGGAGAATTTGAATACTAGCTACCCTAGGGTTTCTTTGCCTTTTTTTTTATTTGGTAAATTTCTTAACATTTATAGCTAAACGACAACTGTCATTCCTGTAAAGGTCAAGTATCCCGCTACTTGTTAGCGGGATCTAGAGATACCGTGACGGTATGACGTAGGATTGCTGTCATTCTGCTACTTGTTAGCGGCTGAGATACCGCGAATGAATCGCGGCATGACGGTTCGCGGTGGCATGACGATAAGCTCGTCATCCCGCTACTTGTTAGCGGCTGAGATACAGCGAATAAATCGCGGTATGACGGTTAGCGGTGGCGTGACGATAAGCTCGTCATTCCGCTACGTGTTAGCGGCTAAGAGATATCGCGGTGGTATAGCTATAAATTGTTGATATCTTTTTTATATCACATTTTTAACTTACAATAGTTAGCCAGCGTTCCTTACATTAACCAAATCTTTCAAATTCTGCACTCACCACTACCTATAACTCACTTTCACGCAATATTGATCGTTCTTAAAAAGCAATCTAACATTTTTTATTCCTTGATTGCGAAGCTTTGATGCAGCTGATTTAGCAGCCTGAGCACTTTTAAAAAATGCAATATATCCCTTACTTTCTGCACTGTCTTGTTTCGGATGACGTTTCTGCATTTCTTTTTCATATTCCTTTCTGTAATGAGGAGTATTTTGTATCAATTGTTCTGACATCTTTCTTAGGTATTGAACTTTTACTTTTGCAAGCCCAGATTTATGAAATCCTAAGACTTGAGCTGCTTTTTCTGATAAGTCTATTATTCTGCCTTCAATAAAAGGCCCTCTATCGTTAACCCTTGTAACAAGCTTTCTTCCATTTTCTAAATTAGTGACAAGAACAAAGCAGGGTAAGGGCAAAGTCTTATGCGCTGCAGAGATCAAGTGACGGTTAAACGCTTCACCATTTGCTGTAAGTGTGCCATGATCTTCTATTCCATACCACGATGCTATCCCTATCTCTTCATAGTGTTTACAGTTTTTTGGATAATAAGTTATACCATTTATTGTGTAGCTGCTGCCAATTTTATAATGACCTGCAGTGCAGTTAAACCTGTTGCTAAAACTGCAGCTACTTATCAAAACAAATATTAGACATAGAAAGGTTAGGTTTTTTATCATTGTATTCGGTAAGAGGGTTCGATACTATGAGGATTTTAAATTATACTATAATAAATTTAGTAATGAGTAAACATCTACTGCTAAATATTAACAAAACTCAAAAAGGAATAATACATATTATTGGTATAGGTGGAATTGGAATGAGTGCCATTGCTGAAATTCTTCACAATTCCAATTACAAAGTTCAAGGTAGTGATGCACAATCAAACGACAATATAAATAGGTTACAAAAGCTGGGTATAGAGGTTTATATTGGTCACAATGCTGATAATATAAGCCAAGCTCAAATAGTTGTACATTCTTCTGCGATAGAATCTGATAATGTGGAGTTAATTGCGGCAAAAAATAACAATAAAACCATTTTGCATAGATCAGACATACTTGCTGAACTTTTAAGAGATAAATATGTGATAGCGGTTTCAGGTTCGAGCGGAAAGACAACAACAACCGCTATGATTGCTTCCATTTTTGATCATTCTGGCATTGATGCGACTGTAACTGTAGGAGGGATATTAAATTCCTATAAGAGCAACTTCAAACTTGGAGGGAGTGACACTTTTCTGATCGAGGCTGATGAGTCTGATGGAACTATGCTAAAAATCCCTGCAAAGATTGCTGTCATAACAAGTATTAACAATGACCACATAGATTATTACGGCACATTTGATAATATCAAAAATGCATTTTCCCAATTCGTGAATAATGCAGGTTCTGCAGTTTTACCTGATTCTGTAGACATCGATTATGATGCGGGTAATTCTATAACGTTTGGGTTTGAGAATGGTAGCATAAGAGCCAGCAACATTAAACAGCATGCTAACAGCATAGAATTTGATGTGTTGAACAACTGGATTCCAGCATTACGTGCTGGAATGACAAAAGGAAAGTGTACAGAGATGTCATCCCAGTGCGTGACACTGGGATCCAGCCCTTTAAAAAACATAGTACTATCAAATGCAATTGGAATTCACAAAGTAAGCAACGCCCTAGCTGCAATATCAGTTGCGATAAAGCTCGGAATTAGCGATGCAGATATTAAAAAAGGCCTTTTGGAATTTCAAGGAGTAGCAAGAAGATTCTCTTTGATTGCCGATATTAAAGGTGTTAAGTTAATTGAGGATTATGCCCATCATCCAAATGAAATATATGCAACTTTAACGGCTGCACGTTCGATTACTAAAGGAAAAGTAATAGGAATTATCGAACCACTTCGTTTTGCCCGCATTCGTAATTTTTTTGATGAATTCATACGAATTTTCATGATGTTTGATTATGTCATCCTCACTCCTGTTCATCCACCAGAAGACAAGCCTATTCCTGGTTGTGGGATTGATGATATACAAAAAGCTTTAATCAGTAATGGATTTAATAACACAAAAATTATGAATGATGCTTTGCTCATTTCACATTTTATTAGTGATTCGACAAGTCCAAGTGATATAGTATTATTTATTGGTGCTGGTAGTAATATAGCTAAATTGGCAAAGGGAACTGCAGCACTTATTGCGGAAGTTAAGGTTTAATGTAATGAATAAGATAATCAATAACGTATTTGCAAGAGAAATTTTAGATAGCAGGGGTTACCCCACTATTGAGGTAGAAATTGAGCTCTGTGATGGTGCAATAGGCAGGGCATCTGTACCTTCTGGAGCTTCAACCGGTAAATTAGAAGCCTTGGAACTCAGGGACCAAGATGAGAAAAGGTATTGTGGTAAGGGAGTGCTGAAAGCTGTTCAAGCTGTAAATGGGATAATAGCAGATGAAATCATTGGAATGAATGCAGCGGACCAAAATGCAATTGATAAAGCATTAATTGAACTGGATGGAACAAAAAATAAATCTAAACTTGGAGCAAATGCAACTTTGGGTGTGTCTCTTGCGGTTGCAAAAGCAGCAGCAAACAGCTTCAATATGCCGCTCTACAGATATTTGGGAGGAGAGCAGATGAGTGTTATGCCGGTTCCACTCATTAACATAATTAATGGTGGAGTACATGCAGACAATAAGCTCGATTTCCAAGAATTCATGATTCTTCCGGTCGGTGCTGAGACTTTCAGTGAAGCTATCAGAATATCTGCGGAGGTGTTCCACAACTTACGTAGCATTCTTAAGAAAAAAGGTTATAGCACAAACGTAGGAGATGAAGGTGGTTTTGCACCAAATATTGAAAGCACTGAAGAAGCACTTGACTTGATCATATACGCTATAGAATCAGCAGGTTATTCAGCGCAAAGTGATTTTGCACTGGGCCTTGATGTTGCTTCATCTACTTTTTATGAAGATGGAATTTACGAATTTGAAAGTAAGGGGCTTACTTCAGAAGAGTTGACTGAATATTATTGTAATCTTGTGAAAAGATATCCAATAATTTCTATAGAAGATGCAATGAGTGAAGACGACTATGAAGGTTGGAAATTACTTACTGCAAAATTGGGGAGTAAAATTCAATTGGTTGGGGATGATTTGTTTGTTACAAATTGTGAACTGATATGCAAAGGAATAGAGGAAAAAATGGCAAATGCTGTACTGATCAAGCCAAATCAAATAGGGACGTTAACAGAAACTTTTGCTGCTATTGAAATGGCAAAATCAAATGGCTATAAAGCTGTTGTTTCTCATCGCTCAGGTGAAACAGAAGACACAACAATATCTCATATAGCAGTTGCGTCAAATTGCGGGCAAATAAAAACCGGGTCGCTATCGCGTTCTGATAGACTCGCGAAGTATAATGAGCTAATGAGAATAGAAAGCACGTTAGGAAAGGATGCTAAATATTATCGTGGGTTAGCATGGGTTTTATAGACGAAGTAAAATTGTGTTTAAAAGCCGGTGACGGTGGTGATGGCTGTGCAAGTTTTCGTCGAGAAAAGTTCGTTGAATTTGGTGGTCCAAATGGTGGTAATGGAGGAAAGGGTGGAAACATAGTTTTCATCAGCGACGCTAATCTCAACACTTTGCTTCATTTTCGTTATAGAAGACACATTAAAGCAGATAGTGGAAAAAATGGTGCAGGCAGGGATAGATCTGGCACAGCAGGGAAAGACGTTATACTTAAAGTTCCAGTCGGTGCACAAATAATTGATGAAGAAAGTGAAGAGATAATAGTAGACCTTGACAAGCCTGGTATGGAATTTCAAGTAGCACAGGGTGGAAAAGGTGGACTTGGAAATACTAATTTTAAATCTTCTACTAATAAGGCACCAAGACATTTTACTTACGGTCAGCCTGGGGAAGAAAAACATGTATTATTAAAACTAAAAGTTTTATCAGATGTTGGAATTATTGGCATGCCAAACGCAGGTAAATCAAAATTTTTGACTCGCTGCTCAAATTCCGATACAAAAGTAGGCGATTATCCATTTACCACCGTAAGACCTCATTTAGGCATGGTAAAAGTGGATGATAGCGAAGTTATAATAGCAGATATTTCTGGAATAATTACTGATGCTCACCTTGGAGTTGGGCTCGGGCATAAATTTTTAAAGCACATAGAAAGGTGTCAAATTTTACTTCATTTAATCGATGTAACTCACGATGACGTTGTTTCGGCTTATAGTTGTATCCATAATGAATTGGAGCTTTACAATAGTGATCTTGTTGAAAAAGAAGAGATTGTAGTATTAAACAAATGCGACTTATTGAGGGAAGCAGAAATTCTGGAAAAGAAGAATCACCTAGCTAATTATCTCAATAAAGAAGTGCTGTGCTTATCAATTAATGGTGATTTACAGCCTATTTTAAGATTATTAAGTGAAAAATTGAAAAAGAGTAATTCTAAGGAAATCGATGTATATGATCCTTTTAAGATGTGAATTTCATTTATTTTATCATATAACTAGAATATATTTGTACGAACATTTGTTTTTGTTAAACACAACAAATCCCAGTGTCAGCTACTTGCATCTACCACACAACTGTACGAACATTGCAATTTGCAGGCAGTTTGCGTGGCAGATGGTGTCATCCCAGTGCCCAGACACTGGGATCCAGCCTTTTCATAATCATCAAAACGTTGTATTTTAACATAAAACGGCTACTTTTATGCTTACCAACTTAATAAAATTTCTGGATCCAAGTGTCAAGCACTGTGATGACATCATAGGGGCGCTGGGATGACACCCTCCTGCTAGACAATGTTCGTACAGTTGTACATCTACCATGCAAGTTATAGCTCTTTTTACAATAATCCGAACAGACCGTAATATGCTACTGGCCTGCTATAGCCATAAACACATATCTTATCGCATTCGGACTATTATAAGAAAGGCTATACCTGAAAATTGCAATGTTCGTACACTTGACTACTTGGATCTAGTATGATTTAATTAACCAAGAAGTAGGCATGAAAAAATTATGTAGTGAACCAGTTTGCATAACACCAGGAGGAAAATATGGATAGAAAGACGAGAATAGAATCAGACAGCTTAGGGGAAGTAAAAGTACCAAGTGAACATTACTGGGGAGCGCAGACTCAGCGTTCTTTAGAAAATTTTAAGATTGGCACAGAAAAAATGCCAGAGCCTCTGATTAAAGCATTAGCAATAGTAAAGCTTGCAGCAGCACATGTTAACATGAAGCAGGGTAGCATAGATAATAAGGTAGGGGACGCAATCTGCGCAGCCGCAAAGGAAGTAATAGATGGCAAATTTAATAATGAATTTCCGCTTGTTGTTTGGCAAACCGGATCCGGAACGCAGACTAATATGAATATGAATGAAGTGATCAGCAATCGCGCAATAGAGATTTTAGGTGGTAATTTGGGTAGTAAATCTCCGATACATCCAAATGATCATGTGAATTATGGTCAGTCGTCAAATGACACCTTTCCAACAGCAATGCATATAGCAGCAGCAGAGCAAATAAACTGCTTGCTTATTCCAAATCTTGAAAAATTGCATAAGGTGCTGGATAATAAGGTTCAGGAATTTAAAGATATAATAAAAGTAGGACGTACTCATCTGCAAGATGCAACGCCCCTAACACTAGGACAGGAGTTCTCTGGCTATGCAGTCCAGATTAAAAAGGGGATAGAGAGAGTAAAATCAACTTTAAGTGATATATATGAGCTTGCACAAGGTGGCACTGCAGTTGGCACGGGACTCAATACTAAAAAGGGTTTTGCTGAAGATTTTTCAAGCCAAGTTGCAGAAATTACTAACCTTCCATTTACTTCAGCAGGCAATAAATTTGAAGCGCTAGCAGCAAATGATGCTTTAGTTGAGCTCAGTGGAACACTCAATACAGTAGCAGTCAGTTTAATGAAAATTGCAAATGATATAAGGTTGCTTGGTTCTGGTCCAAGATGCGGAATTGGGGAAATAATGTTACCGGAAAATGAGCCTGGTTCTTCAATTATGCCAGGTAAAGTGAATCCAACTCAGTGTGAAGCGGTGACTATGGTATGCACTCAAGTTATGGGAAATCATGTTGCTGTAACCATTAGTGGTTCAAACGGTCATTTTGAATTGAATGTGTTTAAGCCAGTGATAATTTACAATGTTTTGCAGTCTATAAGACTTTTAGCTGACGCAAGTTTAAATTTTACAGAAAAATGTGTAGTTGGTATTAAAGCAAATGAAGAGAGGATAAAAGATTTACTGAATCAGTCGTTGATGTTGGTCACTATATTAAATACGCATATAGGGTACGACAATGCAGCAAAAATGGCGAAGCTTGCTTATAAAGAAAATATCACTCTAAAAGAAGCAGCAGCAAAACTTCAACTCCTCACTGAGGAAGAGTTTGAAAGGATAGTGAAACCAGAAGAAATGGTAAATTATTTGTAACCGCTCACACTTAATTCTTCAATCTCACTAATAGAAAGGCCAGTAAACTTGACGATAGTGTTAACATCAACATTATTATCTTGCTTTGTCTACCTTATTTTGCCGCTCCCCTGAACGGATACGGTTTAAGACATAAGATCCTTTTTCATAGCAATACTACGTTATCCAGCGTCTGGGCACTGGTTTCTTGGTACTTATTCCGCAATAATTTTTTTTTCCTTCAATAAACTTTGCAGTTCGCCTTTTTCGTACATCTCGCGAGTGATGTCGCAACCACCAATAAACTCTTCCTTTATATATAATTGTGGAATTGTTGGCCAATCAGAAAACTTTTTTATAGATTCACGTATTTCATCATTCTCCAACACGTTAATATACTTAAACTTCACGTTCAATTTTTTTAGGATTGACACGACGAGTCCAGAGAATCCGCATTGAGGAAAATCAGAAGTGCCTTTCATATACAATACCACATCATTTTCTGTTATATCTTTTTTTATTTGTCCAAAATTGCTCATAAATTCACCTTATTTTTAAGTATTAGTTTCCAGTTGCAAGGCGTGTATAGACTGACCTTCCAGAGCTTTATATACCATTTTATGCTGTTCTATTTTTGTCTTTCCAAGAAAACACTTGGAGTTTATTTTTAAATGATAATGGTCATCATCTCCAGCAAGATCATGAATCTTTATATCAGCGTCGGGGAACGATTGTTTGATGATCCTCTCTAATTCGTGAATTGCAATAGTCATTGATTTGCTTTAAATTACAATACTTTCATTATAAATCTAAAACGATTGAGCGCAATAAAAAGTTGCTATCACAAAAAATAGAAGCATACTATAATAATGGAATGACAAGTTATGCAGGGAGGCTTTGTGGTGGGCGAAAGATTTAAATTCACATATCTTTGGTTTTGCTAACTTTTTCGTTTAGGTCCTTATCTTACGATGATAAAATAAATAACTTAGAGAATGTTTACATCAAAGCTAAATATTTTGGAGAATTCTTCAATGCAATAGGTTCTCTAGAAGGAAAAGAAGATGCAGGTGACAATATAACAGAGGGGGTTTTTAGTTTTAATAAGAAGGAGCGAATTGAAGCTGGATACAGTCCTAAATATGTTCCAGGGTTTGCCGTTAGTGCTGCAATAGGGTATTTATTCAAAAATATGAGAGTTGAGTTTGAAGGCTTATATTCTCAGACTAACTTGTATGATGAAGATTATTCAGATAAGAAAAAAGCAAGATATATTGAACTTCGTCGTCACAATGATGCGTCTACTGGAGCGGAATGCAATTCACCTTGGAGAAGTGGAAAGGTTGATATTCACATTCAAGAAAATTGTAGTGTTGAAGCAGAGTTCAGAGCTGCATTTAAGATGAAAAATGAAGGTTTTAATAACTTAGCTGGAATGGTCAATGTATATCGTGATTTTAATATAGCAAAAATGCCATTCACCACATATGTTGGTATTGGTGCAGGTGTAACTAGGGTTAAATTTCTAGGAAAAACCAGATATGCCTTGGCTTACCAAGCAAAACTTGGTATCAATCACCAACTTACAGCACAAACTCAAGCATTTGCTGGTTTACGCTATTTTGGTATCCTTGATAACCAATTTAAAGATATTGTACCAGGAATAAAGATACTAGCTGGTGAAGGATATACTCCTGCCGGTGGAGGAAGTAAGGTTGATGAAACTGCACGTGTTGAATCAACAACTGCAACCATTACCAATAGGTTTGGCATATATGGCTTAGAGTTTGGGTTGGTTTATCACTTTTAACTTTATCCAATAAATTACATATGTGAAGATAGTAAATTCAGAGTGCTGAGAACATTAGAAAGACGAGATTTTAATTGATTTTCATATTTACTCCAATCTTGTATTGCATTTCTTGCAACACCTGAATCAACTGCGGCTTTTGCAACAGCAGGAGCTACTATAGAAATTAATCTTGGGTCAAATGGAGTAGGTATTATATATTCACGTCCATAGCCCATTTTACGACCGCCATAGACTGCAGATATCTCACCTGGTACTGGCTCACGGGCAAGCTTTGCTATTGCATCTGCAGCTGCAATTTTCATTTCATCATTTATTGTTGTTGCATGTACATCAAGTGCCCCTCTAAATATATAAGGAAAACCCATTACGTTGTTGACTTGGTTGTTGTAATCTGACCTACCAGTTGCAATTATTGCATCTGGCCTCACAGATTTTGCAAACTCAGGCCTTACTTCTGGATCGGGATTGGCAAGAGCAAAAATAATCGGGTCTTTGCCCATACTCTTTAACATCTCTTCATTTAACACATCTTTTGCAGATAGTCCGATGAATACATCATCGCCTTTTATTGTATCAAGTAGAGAACGTTCGGAAGTATCAATTGCATATTTTTCCTTCCACTCATTCATGTCCTCGTTTCTACCTTTGTATATTACTCCTTGCTTATCACACAGCACTATATTTTTAGCGCCCATGGACTTTAGTATTTCTAAACATGCAATACCGGCTGCTCCAGCACCATTCATAATGATCTTAACGTCCTCTAATTTCTTTCCGACAATATCAAGAGCATTTTCTATACCAGCTGCAACAACCACTGCAGTTCCATGCTGGTCATCATGGAACACTGGAATATCCATCAGTTCATTCAGACGTTTCTCTATTATAAAACAATCGGGAGATCTTATATCCTCCAAATTTATCCCACCCCAACTTGGCCCAAGGTACCTTACTGCATTGATAAAATCTTCTATATTTTCTGTACCAACTTCTATATCAACTGCATCAATATCAGCAAAACGCTTAAATAAAACAGCTTTGCCTTCCATGACAGGTTTTGCAGCAAGAGGACCGATATTACCAAGTCCAAGCACTGCAGTGCCATTTGAAATGACAGCAACACAGTTGCTTTTTGCCGTATAATCATAAACAACCTCAGGATTTTTAGCTATTTCAAGGCACGGAGCTGCAACGCCAGGGGAATAAGCAAGTGACAAATCATACTGGGTAGATAAAGGTTTTGTTGGCATGATCGAAATTTTACCAGGTTTACCACCTCTACTGTGATAATTAAGTGCCTCTTGTTTTGTGGTACTATCTAAATCATCGTTCATCATTACATCATTATATTTTAAGCTTGTATTTTTTAAGTATATGGAGTTTTTATAAATGTTCAATTGTAAACTATTAGCTTGTGAACTCTGGTGTACTTCTGTATAAGTTTACCTACTACGTAGAATGGTATTACATGCTTAAGAAAAACGTGCCTAATTTGCTTACAATTTCTCGTGCGCTTGCAGTACCAGCAATAATATTAAGTTTTTATATAGAAAATAAATATGCAGGCCTGATAACAGTATCAATCTTTGTGTTTGCGTGCATTACGGATTTTTTTGATGGTTACTTGGCGCGTGCGTGGAAAGTCCAATCAAAATTTGGCAAGCTATTTGATCCAATTGCTGATAAATTAATAGTGGTTTCAACGATAATTATGCTAGTTTATAAGCAGAAGATAAATGATTTTACAATAGTACCATCGATTATCATCATCTGTAGGGAGATATTAGTCTCGGGTTTGCGGGAGTTTTTGATAGCTACAAATGTTAGTCTACCTGTAAGCAAAGCTGGAAAAATTAAAACATTTCTACAGATGGTTGCTGTAGTAGCGCTAATAATGAACGATTATTATATGATTCAATATACAGGTGCGATTTGTTTATGGGTTGCAGCTATTATAACTATGTGGTCAGGCTATAATTATATCCTAGCCGGCATCAAACAGATTGATTAAATCTCCTAGGAAATAGTTAATAGACAAGAGTAGTTAATATCTTAGTGATGTTGACTCAGAAAGCAAAAAGGTGTATAATTGTATTAACTTACAACTAATTAGGTTAATATTATGAAAATACCTAGTGGCAAATTTTCTTCTACTAAAAAGGTTCCAGGAAAGAATAAGAAAAAAAGAGATTTTGAACCATTAGAAGAGTTTTTTTGGGATTTTTGGCCAACAGTTGATAAAGAAGTCAAAAGAGAAAGGCTAGAACAGGAACTATTAGCACTAAAAAAAAGAGAGCTATATAGAAAATGTGCATCATTGGCAACAATGGTCCCATTTACATTGCTGATGGCGATTGAACTGGAAAAAACATATAGCGATCAGGTATTACTTGGCTTGATAAGTGGCGCGCTAAGCCACACTATATTACCTTTTACAGTCTTATCTCTTATTTGTACGCTATATTTAATTTACAATAATAGGAAGATAGCACAAAAAGAACGAGAGTTGGAGATTATTGAAAATGGAGAGGAAGTAAAGGAAAAAGAGCACAATATTTCTGATATAGGTCAGTGTTTGATCTATATTGAGGCTATAACAACTGCACTGGTTATTGTAGGTATGATAATGGGTGAAACATCTTCACTTGAAGCAGCAGAGGATGCAATTTTATTTCTTGCCAATGCAATTGCTTTTCTTGCAACTCTTGTTTCTTATATTGATAAGCATTAAAAAAATAAGAAAAAGGAAACAGAAAAGTCTGATCTTGATGAGAAATCTAGCAAGAAAACTAGCAATATATCTGTAGCCGGATTGGCGCTTGCTGGTTCTTCTGTATTTTTAATAAGAAGGATAATGTTAATAGCATTAGCATCGTCCTTAAATCCTGCTGTTGGACCTACTTTAGGCTTGATAGGTATTGCAATTTTTGTGGCTGTACAGGTCTTAACTATACATTCCTACAGTAAGACGCTGAAAGATCCAAAAGTGGAAGGACGAGGTGAATCAAGAAATGCAGGTAGTTCTGACCGTAGTTATAAAGAAGAAGGACCGGCTATTGCCTAAGAAATTTATTTATTTAAGTAATATTTAGGTCTATACTTTATTTTGATCGAAAAAAATCTTATGTATAAGACTTTAATCACGTGCTTTATTTTCCTAATTTGCTCCTTTACACAATCGTATGCGGATGATCTTGAAAAAGCTGAAACTGAACTATATGAAGAAGCAGTTGAACTTTTTGACCAGAAAAAATATAAACAAGCTATTAGGGCATTTCATAAGATAGAGGATTTGTATCCTTTTTCTTATTGGGCAATGAAAGCAAAATTATTATCTGGGGTCTCTCACTATAATATTGGTAACTATAGCAGTGCTGCAAGTGATATGGCTGATTATATATATGTTTATTCAAATGGTGAAGATTTACCATATGTATACTACTTAAGGGTATTATCTTATTACATGCAAATTAATAAAGTGCAACTTGGACAGCAAACTGCATATAAAACTTTAGAGCTAGCCACTGAGTACATTAATCTCTTTCCAGGCAGCGAATATGTAGACGAGATAAAGGAAAGAGCAAAATTAATCACAGAACATATATCAACAAAAGAGTATTCTATCGGTAAATTTTACCTGAGGCGTGGTGAATATTTAGCAGCAATTAAGCGTTTCCAGAATATGGCAAGCTATAAGGATTCTAAATATTTTTCTAAGTCTATTAACTATTTAGTAGAAGCCCATTCAGCCCTTGGCCTTGACTTAGAAGCTGAGCAGTATGAAAGTATGTTATTAGCAGAAAACCTGCAAGATGCCAAGCCAGAGGCTTGAAAATTTGCTTTAGCTTTTTCTATGCTTTGATATATAATTAGGTTTTTAACTATTTGAATATGGCTGGTCATTCACAATTTTCAAATATAAAACACCGGAAAGGTGCTCAGGATGCAAAGCGCTCTCAAAAATTTACGAAGCTGATTAGAGAAATAGCAGTTGCTGCAAAGCAAGGGCTACCCGAACTCAACCCGCGCCTTCGCTCTGCCATATCTGCTGCACGCAAGGAAAATCTACCAAAAGATAAAATAGAAACAGCAATAAAAAATGCAACTGGTAACGTTGCTGGAGAAAATTACGAGGAAATACAATATGAAGGTCATGGGCCTTCTGGCACTGCACTCATTGTCCATGCCTTGACTAATAACCGCAACCGTACTGCTTCTGAGGTACGTTATATCTTTTCTCGTAAAGGTGGAAATTTAGGAGAAACAGGAAGTGTTAGTTACCTTTTCGATCATGTAGGCTTAATCGTCTATAAAGCAGAAGGTATGAATTTTGACGATTTATTCAGTCATGGAATCGAATTAGAAGTATTGAATGTTGAGGAAAATGACAAAGAAGGATTACACGTTATAACTTGTGAAATAAAAGATTTTGGTAAAGTACGCGATGCCTTTTATGCAAAATTCGGAGAACCAGAACTTGCTCGTCTTTCATGGCAGCCAAAAGATCTAATTGAAATTAGCGATAAAGAGTTGATTGATAAATTATCTGCATTGGTTGAAGAGCTGGAAGATAATGATGATGTACAGTATGTGGAAGGTAATTTTACTTTTGTTGATAAGCTATGAGGCTGGTAATATTTGTATTGCTTTGTATTTTACCAGCATATGCTACTGAAACATCAACAGATCTTGCACAGCCATTCCAGCATGGAATCAGAAAAAAAAAAGCTACTTTGACGACAGAAAGTGATAGAAAGTTGTTATTCATATCCAGTACCATAAAATCTTCCTTTTTTGCCACGGAATGGTTGGCGCCAAATACAGTGGTGAAATTGATCAACATATATAAAGATTTCGGTGTTGATTTTAAAAAAGACATTGTGCCGAAGAGTAAATTGGAGGTTCTTTTTGAGAGATTGCCTAATAATCAGAAGACTGAAGAAAAAATTTTATATGCTTCACTGACAATAAACAAGAAAGCTATTAGTTTATATCATTATAAATCGCAAGACGGCAAAGAAAGGTATTTTAATAAAGAAGGAATAAGCTTAAAAAATGGCGAAATTTTTGCAAATCCTTTAAATGGAGATTATCGCATATCCTCAAAATTTGGCAATAGAAAGCATCCTGTTCGCGGTAAAATTGCTTTTCACAAAGGAGTGGATTATGCAGCTAAACTTGGCACTCCCATATACGCTGCTGCAGAGGGTGTGATAGAATATATAGGAAAGAATGGTGGCTATGGAAATTACATCAAAATAAAACACAAAAATGAATATTCAACCTGTTACGCGCATATAAGTAGATTTAGTGGCGATATAAAGTTAGGCTCTAAAGTAAAGCAGGGGCAGATCATCGCTTATGTTGGTAGCACTGGTGTTGCAACAGGACCCCATTTACATTACGAAGTTATATATAATGGCAAACACATTGATCCGCTTACGATAGCACATAAAACTGAAGTAAAATTGCCTGATAATGAATTAAGAGAGTTTAAACTATTTGTAAATAAGATAAACAAAACGATCAACAGAGAGAGTTCAAGTGAAAAAGAAGTTTAAAGACAATATGGATAAGAATACGATAAACGATAGAATTTGAGTCAAATTCGGGCTTTTCCTGTACTAATAGCGCTAGGATTAATTTTATCGCTGCTTTTTTTGGCATATGACAGCACAATTGCACTTGGAGTTGCTGCCGTTTCAATTTTGACTTTTCTTCAAGGATTTTTTATTAATTACCCTAATGAAGCAAGAGTGATAGAATTTTTTGGTCATTATATTGGAACTTATTTTAAGTCTGGAATATGTGTAACGCTTCCCTTTTCAAGCAAATATATAGTTTCCCTAAAATTTCAGAATATTAACACAGAAAAAATAAAAGTTAATGATGCCAATGGAAGTCCAATAGAGATTTCAGCAGTAATTGTTTGGAGAGTGAGCAGTCCTGCAAAGGCGTATTATAATGTTAACAACTATCACGAATTTGTTTTTGTACAAAGTGACTCAGTAATAAGAGAATTAGCTAGTAACTATCGGTATGACAGCGAAAGCGATGAGGAATCTTTACGTAAAAATTCTGATAAAATTTCGAGTGAATTGCAGTCAATGTTACAACAAAGATTAGATATTGCAGGAATTGAGATTACAGAAGCGAGAATATCGCATTTGGCGTATTCGTCCGAGATTGCACAAGCAATGTTAAGGCGTCAACAAGCACATGCTATCACTTCTGCAAGAAAGCTTATAGTGCAAAATGCAATAGGAATTGTCGAGGAAGTAATAGCTCATTTTGAAAAAAACAAAAGCTTACAATTAGATGGCAAGCAAAAGGTTCAATTGATAAATAATTTGTTGGTTGCCCTAATCTCTGAGCAAGATGCACAACCAACGATTAGTTTGGATAATAATTAGTATAATTGCTAATATCGGTTATTCAAAAATGTTATTACGATGCAAAAGCTTCGTGAAGCATTTCATAATCATGTACTACATTGTAGCATACAACAACAATATCGTTCTATTGTTGTGCTAAATGGGGAAATACCTGATTCATCGTTTTTTAAACGAGATATACCTATTATTGCTGTAGATGGAGGAGCAAACAAGCTTCTATCAATTGGCGTAAAACCTGATCTTGTAGTAGGAGATTTGGATAGCGTAAATCTGGATTTACGTGCTAATTTGAATACGATATATCTACCTGATCAAGATTATTGTGACTTTTCTAAAGCCATAGCCCATTTAAAGACAATGAAGTTACTGCCATCGATAATAACAGGTATTACTGGAGGAGCAATTGATCATATACTACAAAATATTAACGTTTTTCTAAGTACAGATAGTATCTTTTACACACCTTCACCTCCCATGGTAGGTTACACTTTATAGCACTTCTCGCAATAGTCCGAATAGGATAAGATATGTGCTTATGGCTATGGTAGAGCAGTAGCATATTATGATCTGTTCGGATTATTGTAAAAAGAGCTATACAAAAAGGTATTACCCATTTTTTTTCTTTGCCAAAAAATACTAAAATATCTTTACTTGGTATACCGAGAGCTCAAATATCAACCAAAGGATTAAAATGGGAACTGCACCTTAGTAATCTTGCTTTTCCGGGAAAAAATTCTTGCTTTAATCGAAGTTTAGGCAATAAGGTATCCGTAGAAGTACACAGTGGTATATGTCTAGCAATGATTTATTTAGAGACAGTAGATGATGCTGCAAGACATCATGTGCGTCAAGTTGAGAAGTATAGCTCTTTTTACAATAATCCGAACAGATCATAATATGCTACCGCTCTACCATAGGCATAAGCACATA
>NZ_JAPQLF010000079.1:0-6595 GCF_028982105.1 Wolbachia endosymbiont of Drosophila bicornuta
TATACTGTTCTTCAGTTAGTTTCTGACATATAATTCTTACTCTAATTTTTGCTTCTTTTCCTAACAATACCTCGTTTTCTAAAAATAACTTATCCTCTAAACATTCTAATAACTCCATTTTTTGATTTGTTTCTACATCATATATGTTGGTATCGGATTTATAACGACTTATGAAATAAGCTCCTATTTCATTGATTTGTTTAAAAGAACTTGGCACAAAATAACCGAGATCAGATATTAGCAAATCATTGCTTAATATATTACTTAAATGTTTCCTATATCCCTGGTCTGATCTTACCCACTCCGTTAAATTAAGTTGGTCTATTATCTGATTCATGTAGTCGAAAACTAATTGTAACTTTATTCCAGACTTAGTATTGCTTTCATAGCCACTGTAGCTAGTACCATAACCTTTATACATCTCTTCCATACTGTTAGGTAGAGTAACATAGCTACTGTCCAATAATTTAACACTATTAAATTGCTGTAAGATTTTGCAATCAACTTGCAAGATATTTTTAAAGAGAATCACAGATTCATTATACATCCTTTTCATAAATTCCACTGCTTCTTCAGTAAATCTAAAATCCAAACCTTGTTTTGTTATATCTATCGAGTCCTCGTTTAGTAATTGACACATTGTTTCTACGCTACAATTATCAACTCCTATATTACCCAAGACCATGGCTTTTACGCATGATGAACCTTTTAGCTTTCTCTTTCTTTTTATAAACCTTGTTGTAATTGAGATTTCCTCTGCTTTTTCATTAAAAAATTCTTTGAGCTTTTTTGATAAGCAAGTTATTTTATTCATTGGTTCTCTCACTAAAAGTATATCTTGGAGAACTTATACCTTATTATTCTATCTCTTTCATACCTTTATTTCCTTAACTTGACGCTTATGCTTACGGTGACTCGCTGGAAAATACGGAAGTGAAAGTGATAAATTCATTTAGTAATTGAAATTTAATAAAGTAAGTGCTAGAATTAATATACAGGTATTAATGGTAGAGATATAACATGTCAAAGGAAATGGTCAATGCGTTGAAATCTGAAGTGAAGAAGCTCAAATATGCTGATTTCAAAGCTAACACTTGGGACGAAGTAATTTCTGGTGAGGGAACATATGAGGATCTTAATAGAACACACGGCCTTGCTATTAACGGACAAAAAATAACTAACGAATTTATTAACAATCTGTATTCAAACCATAAAAATCTAATTCTACTGGATGAAAACGGAAAAGGGAATTATCGTCCATTTCTCAGACAAATTTTTACAGAAATTTTTAAACACGTTGGTGCAACAATTCCCAATAACTCTATTATTGAGGAGTTAATAAATAACTATTATCAGGGCGGATATAGTCATTTTCTTCCTAATGATGTGAATCAAGCTCTTGGATCTTTTCATTTGTCAACGCAAGGCAACTGTATGACAAGAGAGTATATTATGGATTGTCGTGAACCCAATTGTATAAAGCTTAGTTTTAGCATGAAATATACAAAAATGCTTAACTATGATGATTATACATATATCGAAACACCAGGTTTTTGCAGTTCAGCGGAGTTTAAACTGAAATGTGAAGATAAAAATGTAACATATGAAGATGGTAAAGTACTTCTTACCATTTCTAAAGAGCTAAAAAACTACAAAGTAAGTGGTAAGAATTTGTTTGATGTTATTGTTGAATATTTTCAGAAGCTTTGCGAAAAATTGGGCTTTAAATTTGAGACAAAAGTGGAACATAGCCTTGGTGAACCACTAAAGGTAGTAAGTGAGGCAAATGCATCTTCTGTTGAAGACTTAAAGCTTAAAGTGAATAATCAAAGGTAAGATATTGAAATTCGTGCTTTTCATGATTTTAGCTTAAGATTTCAGTGTCCGCTACTCGAATGACATCGTTTACTATGTAACATTGTACTTATACTAATGAAAAAAATACATTATAATTAAGTATATTTACCAACAAATCATTAAGTGAAAACAGCTCTTTCGCAAAATATCATCTCTCTTATTATGATATTGTCTGTAGCAATTGTCGATATGGCAACTGACCTATACTCAGTTGCACTACCAAGCATTGCCAATTATTTTAAAGTAGAAGGCAGTGTAGTGAAGCTTACAATTAGCTTGAATCTAGTTGGATTTGCGGTGTCTGGATTAATTTATGGTCCATTATCGGACCATTATGGTAGGCGTCCAATGATGCTGATTGGTATGACAATTTTTACTTTGGCAAGTGTCATGTGTTATATAGCCGACAGCATTGCGCTCTTGATACTAATTCGCTTCATACAAGGAACAGGGGCTGGTGTTGCAGGTGTTGTTGGGTATGCAGCAATAAGGGATATGTACTCGTGTAGTGAATACTCGAGAGTCATTTCAAAATTAAATATGGTTGTGGCACTCTCACCTGGAATAGCTCCAGTGGTGGGCAGTTATATAATTTCACATGGGTATCATTGGAAATTTTTGTTTTTTATTATATCACTTGCAGCAATTGCTATACTTATTTTTATCTACTTTAAGTTACAAGAAACACTCACTGTAAATAAAAATAAAACCAGTATAACTAACATAACTACTAATATCTTCAAGCAATATATATCAATATTTAGAAATTATCGTTTCCTTGGGTTTTCAGCCATTCATGGATTAACTTTCATGTGGCTTTGGGCATACATTGCTAACTACCCGTTCATATTTGAATCGATGGGCATTGAAGTACAGTATTTTGGCTACCTCATATCGATCATAGTCATATTCTACATAATTGGAACTTTAATTAATAGAAGGTATGTACCAAAAGTAGGGGTTAGCAAAATGCTAATAATAGGTTTGGTGTTACCGATAATATCCGATAGTTTATTGGTATATTTTTATTTCGCGGACAAGTTGAATATATTAATTCTTCAAGTCGCCTGGATTCCAGCCAATATCGGACTTGCATTAATAATAAGCAATAACGTAACTTCTGCTTTAGAAACGATCAAAGGTATAGGGCTTGGTAGTGCAGTTCTCTCATTCTGCAATATGATGTTTGGGGCTATTGGAATATATATAGTAGGAAAATTTTTTCGCTATGGTATTTTACCAAATTTACTATTAACAATAGCATGCTCTACAATTGCAATTCTTATGTACAGCCAGCTCAAATGTACTGAAAAACACAGGGAATAACCATTATTTGCGTGATCCAGAGCTCATGGGTTATTAATGACTTTATCATGATAATATAATTTTACAGGGGGTGAGAGCTCATAGATTATTAACGGCTTTATTATAACAATATAGTTTTACAAAGAGGTGTAGGATGAGTAGTTCACAAAGTAGAGATAATTTTTTTAAGGCTGTTGAAAGAGGTGATATTGATGCAGTAAACCGTCTAATAAGTGAAGGAGCAGATGTTAATGCAGTAGATGTACATAACAACACTCTTTTACATTATGCTGCTGGAAATGGCTATGCAGAGATAGTAAAAGATCTATTGGATAATGGGGCAAATGTTAATGCAGTAGGATTTGCAAATATGACTCCTCTACATCGAGCTGCTGAAGAGGGCCGTAAAGAGGTAGTAGAAGTTTTACTAAATAATATGGCAAATGTTAATGCAATAGATGAACATAACAGCACTCCTTTACATAGGGCTGCTGAAGAGGGCCATCAAGAAGTAGTAGAAGCCCTACTGAAAGTAAATGGGATCGATGTTAATGCACAAGATAAATATGAAGGTACTCCTTTACATTTTGCTGCTGCACATGGCCATAAAGAGGTAGTAGAAGCCCTATTGGACAAATGGGCAAGTGTTAATATAACAGATCAAAATGGAAAGACTCCTTTACATCGGGCTGCTGAAAATGGCCGTGCAGAGATAGTAAAAGATCTATTGGAAAAAGGGGCAAATGTTAATGCAAAAGATGAAGGGGAAAATACTCCCTTAAATTTAGCGGGTGATGACGGAATAAAAACTCTATTGCAACCCGCAGAAGAATCTGATGATGCTAGTCCAGTATTGCAAAATGATGAAGAAGAAAGCCAAGTTCCACAAAATGCTGCTTTATTTGAGGCTGTTAAAAGAGGTGATATTGATGGATTAAAGCGTCTAATAAGTGAAGGAGCAGATGTTAATGCTTTAGATGGAAACAGATTTACTCCTTTACGGCATGCTATTGTCAAAGGAGACAAAGATATGGTCTCGCTTTTAATTGATAACAAAGCAGATGTTAATGCACAGTCTGAAAATGGACGCGCTCTTTTACATGTTGCTGTTGAAAAAGCAAACAAAACGCAACCACTCGATACAGGTATAATAGAAGCTCTATTAGAAGCAAAAGGGATCAATGTTAATATAGCAAATGAAAATGGAAGGACTGCTTTACATGAAGCTGCTAAAAGTTACGATAAGAAAATAGTAACAGCTCTATTAGAAGCAAAAGGAATTTGTGTTACTCCACTAGATAATACTGACAGCATTCCTTTAAAGCTTGCCTCTCAACAAGGCAGGCAACATATAGTAAAAATTCTAGAAGAAACGCAAAAGGATATCGAAGCTTTGTATTCAGCCGTTAAAAGTGATAATTATAAGGAAGTTTAAATTCTATTAAGTAAAAAAGTAAACGTTAATTCAATAGACAGCAATGGAAAAACTCCTTTACATGAAGCTGCTGCAAGTGGCCATAAAGAAATAGTAGACGCCCTAATAAAAGCAGGAGCAGATGGTGTGCCGTAGAGACACAAAGAATGTTCAAGTAAGAGCAAACTAAGTGCAAAAGCTGCACAGTAGATGAGGGTAGGTCCCTCGGAACCGGTTTACAAGAGCAGGCTTCAAACAACCATAAGCTGCTTTGGTAAAGAGCCAAGGTAGTGAGCGTTATGGAAAAGGCGCAATTATGCGTCATGTATGAAATAGAGAGATGAACGTAAGTGAACCACTGATGAAGTGTCGAAACCAGTTGTATGACGTCAAAACCAGGGGGTCGTTTGTAACCTGGGATAAGGCTATCGGGAGCTTGTTTACTGGATAGCTGGCGTCCGGCATAAAGGTGGCATGAATCTATTTCAGGCTATTGTGAAGAACTACGGGAACCTGTCGTTTCGATGATAAGGAAGAAATCCAAGGAGCTGATCTCCAAGGATGAGAGTACTGATGCGGAAAACAGGGGCGGATCAGCTCGTAGTAGTAAAGAAGTTTCTGTAATGGAAATGGAGCGAAGGGGCTGAGTTATTCAGTTTTAATTATTTGTCAAACGAAAGGGAGGAGTAAATGAATAAAACAAAGTCTTCTGATATACCGAAGCAACTTATTTGGAGAGCTTATAAACAAGTATCGAAAAATAAAGGTGCTGCTGGTGTGGATGAGGTTTCGATAACAAAGTTTGAAGAAAATCTAAAAGACAATCTGTACAAACTATGGAATCGGATGTCATCGGGAAGTTATTTTCCAGAGCCGGTAAAAGCTGTTGCGATACCAAAAGATACAGGAGGGCAAAGAATTTTATGTGTTCCTTCAGTATTTGACAGGATAGGGCAAACGGCTGCTGCTATGTATCTAGAGCCGCTGGTAGAACCAAAATTTCATGAGGATTCATATGGTTATAGACCAAATAAGTCTGCACTGGATGCGGTAGATACAGCTCGTAAAAGATGCTGGAGGTACGATTGGACGATAGATCTTGATATATCTGGATTTTTCGACAATTTGGACCACGGCTTGGCATTGCAAGCTATCAAAAAGCACACAGACTGCAAATGGGTCATACTGTATGTTGAAAGATGGATGAAAGCTCCAATTCAGCAAGCAGATGGCAACAAGGTAGTAAGGGATAAGGGAGTTCCGCAAGGGGGTTCAGTTAGCCCGATCATTTCAAATATATTTATGCATCATGCATTTGATATGTGGATGAAACGAAACTACACAACAGTACCATTTGAAAGATATGTGGACGATGTGATAGTGCACTGCAAAACTAAGGAACAGGCGGACTTTATGCGAGCAGCAATCAAAGAAAGATTGGCACAATGTAAGCTAAAATTACATCCTGAGAAGACGCAAATAGTGTACTGTAAGGATGATAACAGGAGAGGTGGGTTTCCAATACAAAGTTTTGACTTCCTGGGCTATACATTTAGACCTAGGTTAGCGAAGAACAACAAAGTAGGAACCTATTTTGTCTCGTTTCTACCTGCGATTAGTAACAAGGCCAAGAAAAAGATCTGTCAAGTCATAAGGTCATGGAAAATACGCAGACAAACATCAACAACTTTAGAGGAAATATCGAGGAAAGTAAATCCAATAGTCAGAGGCTGGTTTCAGTACTATGGCAGGTTTTACAGGCAAGAAATATACAAACCTCTGAAGAACATAGAGCGGCAACTGGAAAAGTGGGTCAAAAGAAAGTATAGGAAGCTTCGAACTCGAGGAAAACTAGCAAGCCAACTTCTAGGAAGAGTAAGAAAGGAAAATCCAGATACTTTCTACCACTGGACGTTAGGGTTAGGTCAGAAGACTGAATAATGGAAGCTGTATAAATCGAGAGGTTTACGTACAGTCTTGTGAGGGACTGGTGGGGAAGTTCCGCCGGTCTACTCTCCT
>NZ_JAPQLF010000080.1:0-4741 GCF_028982105.1 Wolbachia endosymbiont of Drosophila bicornuta
TATACTGTTCTTCAGTTAGTTTCTGACATATAATTCTTACTCTAATTTTTGCTTCTTTTCCTAACAATACCTCGTTTTCTAAAAATAACTTATCCTCTAAACATTCTAATAACTCCATTTTTTGATTTGTTTCTACATCATATATGTTGGTATCGGATTTATAACGACTTATGAAATAAGCTCCTATTTCATTGATTTGTTTAAAAGAACTTGGCACAAAATAACCGAGATCAGATATTAGCAAATCATTGCTTAATATATTACTTAAATGTTTCCTATATCCCTGGTCTGATCTTACCCACTCCGTTAAATTAAGTTGGTCTATTATCTGATTCATGTAGTCGAAAACTAATTGTAACTTTATTCCAGACTTAGTATTGCTTTCATAGCCACTGTAGCTAGTACCATAACCTTTATACATCTCTTCCATACTGTTAGGTAGAGTAACATAGCTACTGTCCAATAATTTAACACTATTAAATTGCTGTAAGATTTTGCAATCAACTTGCAAGATATTTTTAAAGAGAATCACAGATTCATTATACATCCTTTTCATAAATTCCACTGCTTCTTCAGTAAATCTAAAATCCAAACCTTGTTTTGTTATATCTATCGAGTCCTCGTTTAGTAATTGACACATTGTTTCTACGCTACAATTATCAACTCCTATATTACCCAAGACCATGGCTTTTACGCATGATGAACCTTTTAGCTTTCTCTTTCTTTTTATAAACCTTGTTGTAATTGAGATTTCCTCTGCTTTTTCATTAAAAAATTCTTTGAGCTTTTTTGATAAGCAAGTTATTTTATTCATTGGTTCTCTCACTAAAAGTATATCTTGGAGAACTTATACCTTATTATTCTATCCCTTTCATACCTTTATTTCCTTAACTTGACGCGTATGGTTCAAAAAACTCACCTCAACCTGGTTAAAATTTTCCTTAAAAGACAAATACAGAAAAACAAGAATATCAATAGCTTATTGTTTTAGCATTTACGATAAAGCAGTAAGCATTTTAAGACTAGTTACTAATTTAGTAAAATTCAAGACTTTCAATAATTTACCTAAAATCTAATCCAGAATTCGGGTTAATAATAAAATCTTGTTTTTTGAAAATGAATTTGGTAAACTTTAAAGATGTATGTGACAATATGGTGATATATTGTTTTTAGTATTTAATAAATTAAAGTACGTACTTGATAATTTTTCTGAACGCTCTAATCAAGCTAAAATAGGTAAGCTAGATAAAATTATTCTTAGTTTAAAATTGGTATAAGGTATTAAGATGAAAAAAATTGAAATTTCAGAATTACTAAAAAGAATTTCAATCTGTTTACTATGCGTGGCAACTATTGTCTCTATCGCTTTTTTGTTTGCCTATATGCATACAATGTTGCTTAGTAAAGGGTATGAGTTAGCTGCACATTATGTTAGTGAAGCTATGCCTTGTGTGTTACTTGTCGTTCTCCTTTTTATTGTTTGGTTTGTATATGATCAAGTATTCAGCAAACTAAAGGAAGTAGAGCTGCCTATATCGATAGAATTAGCTAATTCAGATGATAAAAGAATAACATTTGCTGATGCTATAATTGATGACTCCTTAAAACAACGGTTGCAGATGATTTGCTGCGACCAAATGACAGAAGAAATGCGCAAGCTGTTTGGAAATAAAAGTATTAATTCACTAAGAGGTTACATATTATATGGCCCTCCTGGAAATGGTAAAACACTTATCGCTCGTGCAATTGCAGGTGAATCAAATATGAATTTCGTAAGCATCTCAGGTCCTGAACTTATTGGGGTATATATTGGTCATGGTGCACATGCTGTACGCGAGCTTTTTAAAATAGCAAAAAAATATTCTCCTTGTATAGTCTTTATAGATGAAATAGATGCAGTTGCTCAAAAAAGAAGTACCGCTAATAACTCAGCTTACCATTGTCGAGAGAGTTTAACACAGTTGTTAACTGAAATAGATGGATTTAAGAGCAGAAGAGATATAATAGTAATTGGTGCAACTAACCTTATCGGTGGTATAGATCCAGCACTTATTAGACCTGGACGTTTAGGTCAGAAGGTTTATGTCCCTAATCCAAACATAGAGGTGAGACAAAAGATATTGGCACTTTATATGCGAGGTACAAAAACTGATGAAAAGCTAAGCCTCCAAGACATTGCAGACAAGACTGAAGGCTATTCTGGGGCTGAGTTAGAGCAATTAGTGAATGAAGCAAAAATTAGCGCTGGTGCGCAAAGACGGCTTATAGTGAGTGAGGAAGATTTCAGTTACGCGCTTCACAGGTTAAGTCCAGAACAAGAAAGAGATAGAATAAAGTTAGTTTCAAACGCGAAGACACAGATAGAAGAAACTTCTTTTATACGATAAACATAAAAATTGAAATTATAGAAGTGTAGCTGAGCCAACCTTCGTTATTCTTATTATTACCCACAAATAAAGACATGGTATTGCATTTACTCAAATAATTTAATTTTATTAACCTGAAAGCTTATTGGATTAAAATTATTAAATTAAGAGTTATAATTTTAGCAACTAAAAGCTGTAAATTGCACCATATAAACAGCTATTTCAAGCAAAAGTTATACTGACCTTAGCCAGAAAAAGTGGTGGAAAAGTTAGGAATGTTTTTTACAAAAAAAGACAGTATCAATAAAAAGGATTTTATTCTATTTGAAATATAAAATTATCATGTATTTTTCTGCTATTCCCAAGTGAATTATTATTAACTTAGCAGTATATATTATTAAAAACACAAGCAATACAATCATTTTTAGCAACCAAAACCAGCAAGCGTGAGAAGATTTTTTTTTGGAATGAGTTGGTCATGATGTTTGTAAAACTTAATTTGTACACTTTACTTACCCCCAGTAATTCTGATATAGTTACCTTAGTTAAAGTCTATAAAAGTTTATAAATGGCAACCTTAAGTGTAAGAGAAGCTTTATGCACAGCAATTAGAGAAGAAATGCAAAACGACTCTGATGTGCTTATCATGGGTGAAGAAGTTGCAGAGTATGATGGTGCTTATAAAGTAACGAAAGGATTACTGAAAGAGTTTGGAGAAAACAGAGTAGTTGATACGCCTATTACCGAACATGGATTTGCTGGCCTTGCTGTTGGAGCGGCATTTGCTGGATTAAAGCCAATCGTTGAGTTTATGACTTTTAATTTTTCTATGCAAGCTATTGACCAAATTGTGAATTCCGCAGCAAAAACAAATTATATGTCAGGCGGACAACTTGGATGCCCTATAGTATTTCGTGGACCAAATGGCGCTGCAGCAAGAGTTGCTGCACAACATTCTCAATGCTTTGCAGCTTGGTATTCGCATATACCTGGGTTAAAAGTAATAGCACCCTATTTTGCCTCCGATTGCAGAGGTCTGCTTAAAGCTGCAATTCGTGACCCTAATCCGGTAATATTTCTAGAAAACGAAATAGCTTATGGACATGAGCATGAAGTTTCTGACTCTGAGCTATCAAACAAAGATTATCTACTTGAGATAGGCAAAGCTGCTGTTATACGGGAAGGAAAGGATGTAACTATCACTGCTTTTTCATTAAAATTAATGGATGCCTTAAATGCAGCAGATTTACTTTCGAGTGAAGGTATAGAAGCTGAAGTTATTGACCTCAGAACCTTAAGACCACTTGACACTCAAACTGTTATTAACTCTATTCAGAAGACTAATAGGTTAGTTAGTGTAGAAGAAGGATGGCCATTTGCAGGAATAGGAGCAGAGCTGTCAGCCGTTGTTATGGAACAAGGATTTGACTACCTTGATGCTCCAGTTGTACGTGTAACTGGCAAGGACATCCCCTTACCTTACGCTGCAAATCTAGAAAAAAAAGCATTACCGCAAGTGGAAGATATAGTTGAAGCCGTGCATCAGGTCTGTTTTAGAAAAAAATAGTTCTTTTTTGTGTCTCCTGTTCCGCATTGGTCCATCAAAGAAGTATTTCCAGTGCCGCCTATACCACCCATTACTTTTATGACGATAGTTTTAGCACCGAAAAATATAGCACTTCTCGCAATAGTCCGAATAGGATAAGATATGTGCTTATGGCTATGGTAGAGCAGTAGCATATTATGATCTGTTCGGATTATTGTAAAAAGAGCTATACAGCACAAAATATACCGAGTGCAAAAAGAGCTGGCCATGGCATTCTACCAAATATCGCAAGCAAAGCTGCACCTATTATCACTACGGTCATAAGCGGTCCGCCTATTCCCCAAACGTAGCCAATAATGTTACATATTATAGCACTTCTCGCAATAGTCCGAATAGGATAAGATATGTGCTTATGGCTATGGTAGAGCAGTAGCATATTATGATCTGTTCGGATTATTGTAAAAAGAGCTATACTTGAGCAGTTGTATCAGTATTAGTGTCAGCGGCAGCACTCCCAACATGAGAAAAAGAAATAAATAATACTATAAAAAGAATATTAAAAACTTTCCTAGGGTTCATCTCTATACCTTAAATTTAGATATTGCAATTATACCTAAAATACTATAATTTTTAGTAAAACTAGCATAAAGATTGAATAACAAACAGTGCCACAAAAGTAGTTGACACACAACTGCACAAATATTGTAATATAGACATAGTAAACGATATTATTCCACTGCTTGACGCTGGAATCCAGACTTTATAGCTCTTTTTACAATAATCCGAACAGACCGTAATATGCTACTGGCCTGCTATAGCCATAAACACA
>NZ_JAPQLF010000081.1:0-3197 GCF_028982105.1 Wolbachia endosymbiont of Drosophila bicornuta
GTCAGTAGCCACCAGATTTTTTCAGTTGCTATGCAACAAAGCCATCCCAGTGTCAAGCACTGGGATGACACCATTTGTTATAAACTCACTTTTACTCTATGGTTATACTACCTTGCTGCTATCCTGAACGGATACAGTGGGCTTATTAAATTATAGAATTATAGCACTTCTCGCAATAGTCCGAATAGGATAAGATATGTGCTTATGGCTATGGTAGAGCAGTAGCATATTATGATCTGTTCGGATTATTGTAAAAAGAGCTATACTTTAGCTATAGAATAAAATCTAGTGTTACTTCACGCCAAATGTGGTGGTGCTGAGTAGGCAAGCCGGTCAATGGGCTACATTTATATAATGCACGCATTGCATTATCTGCTATCGACCTGAAAAGTGGATTATTTCGATAGGAATCACTGTCTGCTATATCCGCCATAATTATCTCGCCTTGACTGGATAACAATAAGTTAATTTTTATATTAAAATTTTCTTTGTAAGCTATGCTTTCAGGAATGCTCCAGCATTTTGTGAGCTTTTCTCTTATAGAGTTAATAATTTCTGTTACAACTAATTCATCCTTTTTGCTCTCAACGCTTTTTTCGTTTCCTATTTCATTCTTTGCCTCTCTGACATCCCTTCTTAGTTTCTTCTCTACACTTTTTTTTCTTTTTGGAACAGGAATGAATTCTTTACCCTCGTTAATAATGACTTCTTCTTGCATTTCGATAATTTGCCTCGGTTGTGCTACAACAGTGTGCTCAACTATTTCTTTTTTCCTTTGTGGTATAGGAACAGCTAACGTATCATTCGTTTGGGCTTTTGTTGAAGATAACGAAAAAAGCAAAAAACAACATAAAGACAAAAAAAGAATATAATTAGAATAGAAAAAACGCATATGTTAAGCAGCTTGTTTTACTGGTTTAAAGCTAATATTGCACGTAAAGTCAATATATTTTAGTTGATGGACAAGTTTGAAGTAAATAAGGAATCCCTTCAAAGTTGCAGGCAAGCGAAAGGTTGTCTTCTCGACAGACAAAGGAATTGTATAATGGATTAAAAGGAATCCTATGACAAGAATTATAGCAAAAGAATATACAGAATTTTTAGAGCAGTTGAAAGATCGTATTGCAACAAGCCGTTATAAGGCAGCGCTTGCAGTAAATAGTAAGCTTATCTTGCTCTACCATTATATTGGAACAGAAATCTTAAAACGGCAAAGAGAACACGGCTGGGGAGCTAAGGTAATTGATCAATTAAGTAAGGTTTGAGAAGTACATTTCCAGAAATGAAAGGCTTTAGCATGAGAAATCTGAAGTATATGCGTAAGTTTGCCAAAGAATATCCTGATGTTGAATTTGTGCAGGAGCCTCTTGCACAATTAACTTGGTATCACAATATCACTCTTTTGGAAAAAATAGAAAGTCATGAAATAAGATTATTTTATGTAAAAAAAGCTATTGAACATGGCTGGTCACGTAACATTATGGTGATGCAGATAGAACTTGGACTACATAAACGTCAAGGAAAAGCAATAACTAATTTTAAAGAAAAATTACCATCTCCACAATCCGATCTAGCACATTACACATTAAAAGATCCGTATATTTTTGATTTTTTAAGTATAGGTAAGGATGCTCATGAAAGAGAAGTAGAAAAAGGACTCGTAGGGCATATGGAAAAATTTCTGTTAGAACTCGGTGAAGGATTTGCATTTGTTGGTAGACAATTTCATTTAGATGTTGGTAATAAAGACTTTTATATTGATTTATTATTCTATCATTTAAAGTTACGTTGCTTCGTAGTGATTGAACTAAAAGATAAGGATTTTAAGCCGGAATATGCTGGTAAAATGAATTTTTATCTTTCTGCAGTTGATGATTTACTGAAGCACTCGACAGATCAACCTTCTATAGGGTTAATCTTATGTAAATCTAAAGACGATGTACTTGCTAAATATACACTCCGAGACATGAACAAGCCAATAGGGCTAGCAGAATATGGAATAACTGAAAATCTACCAGAGAACATAAAAACAGCTTTACCGACGATAGAAGAATTAGAAGCTGAATTATCCAAAATTTCAGACGAGGAAAAGTAATGTTACTAAAATCATTCAAACAATTATTTAGCAAACCAAAAGCTCAGTATGAAATGCATCAGGCTCAGGAAGAAGAGTGGCAGCCAATAACTTACTCTCTCATAGCCTTGAAACTTTGGAAGCAAACAGTAACGGAGTAAGTGATTTTTATGGATTACACGCTCTAGTTGCACTATCCTATATATCATACGGTCAATACACTCTAAATGAGATGGAAAGATGAAGGCATCATTATAGCTGCTAAAAAATACGGCGATAAAAACTTAATTCTTTCTCTGTTTACAAAAAATCATGGAAAGCGCAGGGGATTGACTAAGCTAACAAACAATAGCAATTATAAGTTTCAGATAAGTAATCTATTACATGCAGAATGGAGTGCTAAGTTACCTGAAAATCTAGGTTTTTTTAAGTGCGAATTAATCGAATCTCCATTCCATCATTTCTTTCAAGATAGGTTAAAAAGCATTACTATTGTTTCTTTCTCCTCTGTTTTAGAAAAAGTGCTTCCAGAAAGTGAACCCTGTGCCATGCTGTATGACAATTTTCGATATTTCATCGATGTAATTAAACACAACAATCAGTCTTGGCAAAGCCATTATCTTAACTTAGAGCTTCTGCTTCTTACGCAATTGGGATTCAAGTTAGACTTATCCAAATGCGCTGTAACAGGTGTTAAGGAAAATCTGCAATTTATTTCTCCAAAAACTGGTAGAGCAGTGTCAAAAAAAGTAGGAGATTATTATGCAGATAAACTCCTACCTTTTCCACAAATGTTGCATGATGTATACAATAATACCCTACAAAACAGCTACTCATTCCAAGAATTTCAGTTAGGACTGAAAGTCACAGGATATTTTTTAAATAAGTATCTATTTTTGCAGTTAAACGTGAAATTTCCAGAGCTGAGAAACCTCATGTTGTCGCTTTAATCTTAGTTATCATTTTTTTGAAATCATTTCAGAAATCTATAGCTAACCCAAGCAACACGTCATACCGCGATTCATTCCATAGCTGTACAAACATTCATTTTTGAAGGTATAGCTCTTTTTACAATAATCCGAACAGATCATAATATGCTACTGCTCTACCATAGCCATAAGCA
>NZ_JAPQLF010000082.1:0-12734 GCF_028982105.1 Wolbachia endosymbiont of Drosophila bicornuta
GAATCGCGGTATGACGGTTCGCGGCGGCATGACGATAAGGTTTATACCTTGTCATCCCAGTGCTTGACACTGGGATCCAGCTTTCTTTATAAATTCACCAAAAGTGCTTCATTCTATAACGCAAAACCCATACTCACCAAATCCAATGCATTACTTGCAATTAAGTTTCCTGGATCCCAGTGTCTGGGCACTGCGATTACACCATCATAAAGGAATCAGTGTCAGCTACTTTCATGACACCATTCTTTTTCCTGGATCCAAGTAGTCGAGCTACTTGGATGACAGATAGCCTGACAACCGTCATCCCGCTACCTGTTAGCGGGATCTACGATAAGAGATACCGCGAATGAATCGCGGTATGACGGTTTGCAACGGTATGACGGTTCGCGGCGGCATAGTATAGCCTTTCTTATGATAGTCCGAATGCGATAAGATATGTGTTTATGGCTATAGCAGGCCAGTAGCATATTACGGTCTGTTCGGATTATTGTAAAAAGAGCTATAATTCGTCATCCCGCTGCTTGTTAGCGGGATCTCTTGTTAGCGGCTAAGAGATACCGCGAATGAATCGCGGTATGACGGTGTAGACGATGGTTAAGTATCCCGCTGCTTGTTAGCGCCGCGGCGGTATGACGGTTCGTGGTGGTATGACGTAGAGTGCTTAGAAGCTGCTATTTTGCTATAAATGGCTGTAATGGCATCATCTATTTTATTGCTATCACAGCCTGTTTGTGCAAATTCAGCATTCCCACCACAGTTCTTTTCAACTGCTATGGATATTAGTTCTTTTGCGCTAATCTTATTGATTAAGTCTTTACTTACTTTAATAATCAAGACTGTTTTATCTTTTTCTGTTGCCGTGAAAGCTATTATCGTTTTTGGTTTTTGTTGCTGCAAAACAAACTCTCTTATTACATTTGCTGGAATATCAGTGAAAGTGTGGCTTATAAAATTTATTCCATTTATTTCGGTGCTTTTTATATTCTCTGCACTCACAAGCTTCTTATATAGGTTTTTTATTTTGGTTTCGGATTTTTTGTGTTCTTGACTTAAAATACTTAATCTGCTTGTTATTTCACTCACTGGCGCTTTTACGAATTCTGCAACTTTTTTTAAGTTAATTTCATTATCACGTACATAATTGATTGCTTCCTGACCAGTTAAAGCTTCAATTCTCCTCACTCCAAAAGCAACAGAACTCTCTGTTACTATCTTAAATAAACCGATTTCTCCAGTATGTTCAACGTGCGTGCCACCACACAGTTCCCTTGAATCTCCAATCTTCACTACTCTTACTTGATCGCTATATTTTTCGCCGAATAACGCCATAGCTCCTTCTTCTATTGCCTGATTCATGCTTTGAATTTTTGTAGATGCGGAAAGATTTTCTCTGATTAGAGAGTTTACCATATCCTCTACCCAAAACAACTGATCTTGAGTCATTTGAGTGTTATGGCTGAAGTCGAATCTCAGTCTATCTGGTGCAACTAGGGAACCTTTTTGAGTGACATGATCACCTAGAATTTTTCTGAGTGTAAAGTGCAGAAGATGTGTAGCTGAATGATTTCTTCTTAAGGTTTGCCTTCTTTCCTTGTCAATGCTTGCTGCAACTGTGTTACCTTTACAAATTGAACCGAACTTAACTATGCATCTGTGCAAATATAGGTCATTAACCTTATTGGTATTCTCGACTATAATAATACTTCTATCAGATTTGATCAGACTGCCAGTATCTCCCACTTGTCCACCTGACTCGCCATAAAAAGGTGTTTTATCAAGTATAATGGTTATCTTTTCTCCCTCCTTTGCAGAATCAATTACTTCATTTTTAGAGGAAACTATAGCTAGTATTTTCGCATCACTTACTTCATTGAACTCATAACCAACAAATTTTGTTTTGCCAAATTTATTGATCAAATCAAACCATACTTGCTCAACAGATTTTTCACCAGATCCAGCCCATTTAGCACGTGCTCTCTCTTTTTGTTCTCCCATTGCATCATCAAAACCCTTCTGGTCAAAATTTATTTTTTTCTCTTTTAAAATATCAAGTGTAATATCCAAAGGAAATCCGTAGGTGTCATATAGCTTAAACGCTGATTCTCCAGGCAAAGTATCGCCCGATTTTAAATCTGTAGTGAATTTCTCCAGGAGATTGATACCTTTCATCAAAGTGTCTTTAAAGTTTTCTTCCTCTGATTTTAACGTCGTTTCTATTAAGCTTTTAGCTCTGACTAATTCAGCTCCCATATAAGCCGAACTCGTGCTATCTATCAACACTGGAAAAATACGATGGAGTAGGGAATCATTATATCCAAGCAGGTGAATATAACGTGTGGCTCTCCTAATTAATCTGCGTAATACGTAATTCCTGCCCTCATTTCCAGGAAGCACTCCTTCTGCGATGAGAAATGCAGCCGCGCGAAGATGATCTGCTATGATCTTATGCGCTATTTTATTTTCCGTTCTTCCACAGTACTCTTGTGATTTACTTATCAGAGCAGAAAATAGATCAATATCATAGTTATCATGGACGTTTTGCATAACAGCCGCTATTCTTTCAAGGCCCATTCCAGTATCGATGCATTTTTTTGGCAATTTGTGTAAATTACCTTCTTCATCTTTGTTAAACTCCATGAATACCAGATTCCAGATTTCAACAATTCTATCGCCCTCTTGTAAATTAGGACTCCCATGGTCATAAAAAATTTCAGAACATGGACCGCACGGACCAGTGCTTCCCATACTCCAAAAGTTATCATCCGTTGTAATTCTTATGATTTTATCACTTGAAAAGCCACTTATCTTACGCCAAATCTCGTACGCCTCATCATCAGTATGGTAGACGGTTATGGATAGTCTGTTTTTATCAAGAGATAACTCTTTAGTGATAAATTCCCACGCAAATTCTATCGCAGTTTCCTTAAAGTAATCACCGAAGCTAAAATTTCCGAGCATTTCAAAAAATGTGTGATGCCGAGTTGTATAGCCAACATTTTCCAGATCATTGTGTTTACCGCCTGCTCTTAGGCACTTTTGACTTGAGACAGCACGTTTCATTTCAGTTTTTTGAGCACCAGTAAAAATATTTTTAAACTGCACCATACCAGCATTTGTGAACATGAGCGTTGGGTCATGTTCTGGAATCAAAGGAGAAGAAGAAACCTGCTCGTGGTCATTATTTACAAAAAATTTTATAAATCTTTCTCTGATTTCGTTTAGCTTCATCGTTTTTATTGAGGTTATCTATAAATAATAAGTTGTAATGGAAATAAAATCAATACCACTCTCTAGATCTCAGAACTTCTAGTAACATGCACCTTGTGGTAAGAAAAAATCAATATATTCACGATAAATTTACCTCATATCTGTGTTTTATATGTGGAAATTGGAATGGAAATTTATGTAGGCAAAGAAAAAAGAATAGCAAATGTGGTGACTCAACACTGGAATGACATAAAAGGGTCAGACAGAGATTGGCCAGAAAGGCATGAAATAGACACTGCAGAAATAATGGAATCATGGCAGCATTGTTTTGTCATTGAAGTCAAGGATCAAGGTTATATTTGTGAAAATGCAGGAGAAAAGGCTGTTGAATTCTATGGTTTTGAGAAAAAGACGCGCATTGATAATAAGTATGCAATTGATGCACCATTTTTGCGACTATATAAAATAGATGCAGTTATTGATAAACTTGATACTGTAATAGAGAGTAAATGCCCGATCAATGAAGAGGAAGAAAGTGAAAGTGTTAAAATGAGGCAAGTATTGTTGCCACTTGGGAATAAAGAAGGTATAACACACATATTGGGCGTAATTACTTTTAAACTCCTTTAATATACAATTTTAATTTGATTCTTTAATAAAATTATTTATACTAATGCTTAATTACTATTAAAGAACTCAATAGTAGTGCTTGTAAATTTATTTGGAATATGAAGAAAATAAAATTAAAAACCAAATCTTCTGTGAAAAAGCGCTTTCACCTTACAGCTAAGGGTAAAGTTATTTCTACTCAGTCAGGCAAAAGGCATGGCATGGTAAAGAGAAGTAAATCTAATATTCGTAATCAGCGCGGTACAACGATTCTTGGTAAATCTGACTCGCGTATAGTTAAGCTTCATATGCCTTACTGTATTTAACAAAATGGAGGTAAAATAAAATGGCTCGGGTAAAACGTGGAGTCACTACTCACGCTCGTCATAAAAAAATATTGAAACTGGCAAAGGGTTATAGAGGGCGCGCAAAAAGTTGTTATAGAATTGCATTACAAAGAGTTGAAAAAGCACTGCAATATGCTTATAGAGACAGAAGAACCCGTAAACGTGATTTCCGTAGCTTATGGATAATACGTATTAATGCAGCAGCAAGAGAGCATGGGCTTACTTATGGTAGGTTTATGCATGGTCTTACACTTGCCGGCATTGATTTAAATAGAAAAATTCTTGCTGAGATGGCCGTTAATTATAAGGATGATTTTGCCAAATTAGTAGAAGCTGTAAGTGGTAAATTAGCAGAGAATTCTTAAAGCAAAGACACCATGAGAATTATTTTCATGGGGTCACCAGGATTTGCTGTTAATTCTCTGAGCTTGTTACTGAAATCAAAGAGCGAAGTGGTGGCAGTATACACCAAGGCTCCAAAACCTTCGGGGCGTGGACAGAAGCCAACGAAATCTCCAGTACATGTTATCGCTGAAGAAAGTAACATAGAGGTATGTACTCCTATCTCTCTAAAGTTTTCAGCAGAGCAAGAAAAATTTAGAAATTTCAAACCAGACGTTGCAGTTGTAGCCGCGTATGGGTTGATACTTCCAAGAGAAATTTTGAATATTCCAAAATATGGTTGTATTAATATTCATCCTTCATTACTACCAAGGTGGCGTGGTGCAGCCCCGATACAGCACACAATTTTAGCAGGAGATCAAGAAACCGGGGTTAGCATTATGCAATTGGATGAAGGATTAGATTCCGGCCCTATTTTAAAACAGGAAAAATTTCTTATCGAAAAGAACGATAATTACAAGACATTGCATGATAAATTATCTAAGCTAGGCAGTGATTTACTGCTGAAAGTGCTAAACGAAATTGAAAAACAGCTTCCCTTAAAACAGAACGATAACAATGCATGTTACGCTGACAAAGTGGAAGACTATAAAATTTATGCAAGTGATGCCTGTGAAGTTGCTTATAGAAAGGTTAAAGCGTTTTACCCAAAAGCATTCATTAAGATAGAAAGTAAACGTATCAGGATACTTGATGCTGACTTTGAAGCTCTCGCTTCAGAACAAGGTAAGATTGTTAACGATAATATGCACATAAGTTTAAAAGGTGGCACTTTAATTCCTAAAGTTGTACAAATGGAAGGGAGAAATCCTTGCAGTATTGAAGATTTTATTCGTGGCTTGAAATCAAGCATGGTAAAAAAATTTATAGAATAGACTGCTTTAAATTAGTGTAGAAATGTAATAGCTAAATTTCCTTTTCTTAGATATAATATTAAAAAACTTTCCATATAAAAATGAAAATAAAAAGAGCTTTAATATCAGTATACGATAAAACGAATATAATTGATCTTGCATCGTTTTTAACGCAGCAACAAATAGAAATTCTTTCAACGGGCAATACTTATAAAGTGCTATCTAGTGCAGGAATAAAAACACAAGAAGTCTCAGATTACACACAATTTCCAGAGATACTGGGTGGTAGAGTGAAAACTTTACACCCTAAAATTCATGGAGGAATACTTTATGATCGAGAAAAGCATAAAAAGGAAGTGCAAGATCTAGGTATTGAGCCAATAGACCTGCTTATAACTAACCTATACCCATTTTGGGAGACAGTAAGTAGCGGCTCAAATGAAGAGCAAATTATAGAACAAATTGATATCGGCGGAGTGGCGTTAATTAGAGCTGCAGCAAAAAACTTTCGTTTTACTTCAGTTATTTCTAGCATTCAAGACTACGAAGCACTAAAAGCTGAGATGATAAAAAATAACAATGAAACAACATTGGAATATAGAAAACACTTAGCAACCAAAGCATTTGCTCTCACTGCACACTACGATTCTAATATTCACAGTTGGTTTTTATCCCAGAGTAAAAATAATGAGTTACCAGAGTTTTTCGGACTATATGGGCATAAAGCACAAGAATTAAGGTATGGTGAAAACCCTCATCAAAAAGCTGCATTTTATAGCAATCAATTCACCAAATATCCGCTGGAAAAAATACATGGAAAAGAGTTGAGTTATAATAATATAGTAGATATAGAGTCCGCACTTAACATAACTTCTGAATTCGAAGAACCTGCAGCAGTGATAATCAAGCATAATAACCCATGTGGCGCTGCTATTGGTAATAATGCTTTGGAGGCATATGAAAAAGCTCTATCGTGCGATGAAGTAAGCAGTTTTGGTGGTATATTTGCCTTAAACCGGGAGATAGATTTAAAGCTAGCAGAAAAATTAAACGAGATATTTTTGGAAGTAGTGATAGCACCATCGGTAAACAATGAGGCACTAAAAATTTTACAAAGAAAGAAAAATTTAAGAGTGATTATTCATAAATCTTTTCAACAAAATGTGAAATACCAAACTAAAAATGTTGTTGGTGGGTTTTTGGTGCAAGAAAATAATGACCACACAATAAAAGCAGAACAAGTAACAGAATGCACTGCAATAGACAAAGAAAAAAAAGATCTTATTTTTGCCTGGAAAATATGTAAGCATGTGAAATCCAACGCAATAGTTATAGCAAAAGATGGTTGTGCTATTGGCATCGGTGCAGGGCAAACAAGCAGAATAGATAGTGTGAACATTGCAGTGAAAAAAGCAGGTGAAAAATGTAAAGGTGCAGTGCTTGCTTCAGATGCATTTTTTCCATTCCCAGATAGCATAGTAGAAAGCGCAAAACATGGAATTACAGCTATAATTCAGCCCGGTGGCTCGCTGAAAGATCAAGATGTGATAAAAGCTGCAAATGAAAATAAAATTGCTATGTTTTTCACCGGCATTCGTAGCTTTTTTCATTAGGCTTGTATCTCATGTCAATGTACACTTTTTCGCGCATTTAACATTGTTTTGATCATAATTGTATACAAAAACCATTTACAATCAGCGCTCAATATGATAAATTGAAACCAGTTTATTCCTCGGTAGCTCAGTGGTAGAGCAGTTGGCTGTTAACCAATTGGTCGCTGGTTCGAATCCGGCTCGGGGAGCTCTTCTCTGTGAAATTCTAGTATTGATTTTGTATGAACATTGAATCAGTCGTTTTATGTATACTAGATGGCTGGGGAAATGGAGTAGAAAGCAGTAAATACAATGCTATTAGCAACGCAAATCCACCCTGTTGGCAATATATTAGCTCTAATTATCCAAAATGCAGTTTATCCGCCTGTGGAGCTGATGTGGGGTTACCTGGTGGTCAAATAGGTAATTCAGAAGTTGGCCACATGAATATTGGCAGTGGTAGAGTAGTAATGCAAAGCCTTCAGCGCATTAATCAAGAAATTGGAACAATGGAAAACAATGCAAATCTACAAAGTTTTATTAGTAATCTAAAAAGTAAGAACGGAGTATGCCATATAATGGGATTAGTCTCAGATGGCGGTGTTCATTCGCATCAAAAGCATATTTCAACTTTAGCAAATAAAATATCACAGCATGGAATAAAAGTGGTGATACATGCATTTTTAGATGGCAGAGACACATTGCCAAATTCAGGAAAAAAATGCATTCAAGAATTTACAAAGAGTATAAAGGGAAATGACACAAGAATTGCTACTGTTTCTGGGCGTTACTATGCTATGGACCGTGACAACAGGTGGAAGAGAACAATCGAAGCTTATGAGGCTATCGCATTTGCAAAGGCACCTTGTCATGATAATGCAGTATCGTTGATTGAGAATAACTATCAAAATAACATAACTGATGAGTTTATCAGGCCCGCAGTAATAGGTGATTATCAAGGTATAAAACCAGAAGATGGAGTGCTGTTGGCTAACTTTCGTGCTGATCGAATGATACAATTAGCAAGTATTTTGCTTCGCAAAACAGATTACGCTAAGGTAGCAAAATTCTCTTCAATTTTAAGTATGATGAAGTATAAAGAAGATCTCAAAATTCCTTATATTTTTCCTCCTACTTCTTTCGCTGATACTCTAGGACAAACAATAGAAGACAATAAATTACGACAATTACGTATCGCCGAAACCGAGAAATACGCTCATGTGACTTTCTTTTTCAATTGTGGAAAAGAAGAACCTTTCTCTGGTGAAGAAAGAATACTCATTCCCTCACCAAAAGTTCAAACTTACGATTTGCAGCCCGAAATGTCAGCCTTCGAGCTCACAGAAAAGCTTGTAGAAAAAATTCACTCCCAAGAATTCGCACTGATAGTTGTAAATTACGCTAATCCTGATATGGTAGGACATACAGGTAATATAAAAGCAGCCGAGAAAGCTGTGCTAGCTGTAGATGATTGTCTTGCAAAAGTGCTGAGTGCTGTTAAAAAGTCAAGCAACACCGCGTTAATTGTCACTGCAGACCATGGTAATGTGGAATGTATGTTCGATGAAGAAAATAATACACCTCATACAGCACACACTCTAAATAAAGTGCCATTTATTGTGTCTTGCAATAATCTAAAACTAAGAGACGGAAGGTTATCTGACATTGCCCCTACTATTTTACAGCTACTTGGAATTAAAAAACCAAACGAAATGACAGGCAGTTCGTTGATTTCTTGCATTACCCTCTGTCATTCCAGCTAGGCAGCGTTATGCACCGGAATGACATCAAATAGATGTGTTTTAACTTAATCCAACTTTTAAATTTTTCGCTGTTAGTACTAATGATTCATTAAAGAAGCTGTCAATATCACCAATACTATCTATATTTTTTGTACTGATAGATTGGTCAATTCTTTTGACCAAATTAGATAAAACTTTATTAGGGCCAATTTCAACAAATTTGTTAATGCCACGGCTTGACATATACAAAACCATTTCTCTCCATTTCACTCTGCTTACAACTTGCTTGGCGAGTAAAGTTTTTATAACTTTGGGATCACTCTCCTCTTTAGCTGTAACATTTGATATCAAAGGAACTATAGGACGGGTTATTTTAATACCATTCAAAAACTCCAAAACTTTTTCATCAGCAGGTTTCATAAGAGATGAATGAAAAGGCCCACTAACCTGTAATTTAATTAGTTTCCTCACACTCGAGTTTTTGAATAAATCGGGTAACATTTCAAGAGCTTCTCTAGTGCCACTTATAACCACTTGTCCGCCACCGTTATCGTTTGCAATTTCACAAATTCCGTCAATTTGAACTGATTTCAATATATCTTCCACTTCATTTATCTCTGCTCCAAGCAACGCAACCATTCCGCCTTTACATTTCAGTGAAGCTTCATGCATTGCTTCGCTGCGAACTTTCAGCAGCTTGATTGCAGACTCAAGCGTTAACGCTCCTGCAGCACACAGCGCTGTATATTCGCCAACTGAATGCCCACAAACATATTTAACATTGTGATCAGTGAAAAGAGATTTGCCAAACACATGCTCCATAACACGTAGCATTGCAATTGATACTGCCATTATAGCTGGCTGAGCGTTTTCTGTAATGGTTAATTCTTCAATAGGACCGTTGAAGATTAAATGAGACAGCTTTCTATCCAATATGCTATCTACTTCATTAAATACTTGTCTTGCAGCGGAAAACTCACTATATAAGCTCTTTCCCATTCCTACAAACTGAGAGCCCTGACCAGGGAAAGCGAAAATCATGATAATTATTACTTATTCCTTATTAAGCATAAGATTTTATTTATTTTTTGTCAATATTTTAGAATAATGATTGACTTAGTGAATTAAGTTCACTAGAATGTTGACTGACTAAAAGTTTATAAACAACAATGAATTATCATAAAATTATTATAGTTATGACAGACGGTCAAGAGTTTGAAACTCGTTCCACTTATGGAAAGGAGGGAGATAGGGTAAAACTTGATAGAGATCCTCTTACTCACCCTGCATGGACTGGAAGTTTGACAAGCGGGTTAGCAAGTAAAACTAGCAAATTAGCTAAGTTTAACGATAAATATGGAAGCATTTTCTAATTCTCCTCCTCTTTAAGTTTTAGAGAGTTTACTGAAGCATGCATAAATACAAAAATATAGGCTATGTTGCTTCTCCATCAACAAAATCGCAGGAAGTATCTAAACTATTAAAGAAACTTAGTTTTATCAATATAACAGAAGAAAATAAGTCCGAAATCGATCTATTGATAGTTGTTGGCGGTGATGGCTTTATGCTACGCACTTTGCACAATTACGTCATAGAAAATAAAAACATGCATGTGTATGGGATAAACACTGGCAATGTTGGGTTTTTGATGAATAAATGCTTTAGCTGCAGTGAAGATTTAATTGATCATATAGAGCATGCAACTTCAACTCAGTTAACTTTGCTAAAAATGGAAGCAACAGACACAAGTGGCAAGAGATATCATTACATAGCAGTAAACGAAGTATATGTTTTTAGAAAAGCAAACCAAATAGTAGAAATGAATATCACTATTAATGATAAGCTAAAAGTAGAAAAATTTAGAGGGGACGGAGTAATATTATCTACTCCCACAGGTAGCACTGCATATAACTTCTCTGCCGGTGGCGCAATCTTGCCGCTAAATTCAAATTTACTTGCATTAACCTCTATCAATAGCTATTACCCAAGGCATTGGAATGGAGCGTTAATATCAAACGATACAATCGTACAAATTGACATTAACGACACAAAAAACCGTCCAGCACTTGTAGTATCAGATTACAAAGAATTTCATGATATATCACAGATAAAAATACAAAAAGACCATGAGAACACAATCACTTTGCTTTTTGACAAAGATTACCCTCTGAATGAAAGAATCTTTGATAGACAATTTCTATACTAATAATTATCCGTAAATTGGTATTTACTATATCTTAATAACTATAGCGTAATCAATGCAGCATAGTAATTAATTTTGGAGTGAATATGCCTGGACCAGTAAATGAAGAACAAACAGTAACATTAATTTCTTCCACATCAATAAGTGAAGATGGCGAGATAACACCAGGAATTTTACCAATACCAGCACTTAGGACAAGTACTCCGAAAAAAAATGATGAAAATACAGCTTTAGAAGCTTTGTTAGAGGAAGAATTTAAAGAGAAAAAAAACAGCAATGCTAATTCAAGAGATCCGTTAACTCTTGAGACTCAAGTATCACCTCCTTCCCTAGAAGAAACAAAAGGTGAAGAAACTCATGTTGACGTGCCACAAAATTCAACTCTAAGCAGATCACCTTCTCAAGAGACAGTATTTAGTCCACCTTGGAATAGTGAAATATTAGAAGATTTACAAAGAACTAACAGCTCAAGTATACCTCCAACTGGCTCACTACCATCATACACAAGCGCAGCAGATGGCTCTAAAAAGTCTTTGCTTACAAATAGTAAATTTAACATAAATGACGATGCAATTTTAAAAAATAAAAAAACAAACAGATTCTTGCCAAGAGCAAAGTATGCCATGCAGCAGAAGGGTTTTATAATTTTTGGTGCAAGTGCTATTATACTCAGTATATCTGCAGCTTTATTATATTTACAAGATAAAGCAAAATTTATTGCATTTTTTACAAACAGCCCAAAATATATCACTATACCAGTTATCGCACTTGCTGCATTGCTTGCAATTGGTCCAATATTTTTTGCAACAAGGCAATTTATAGATACTGAAGAACATTCCATTCAAAAAAAAGATGCGGATAAAATTTTAGCTGAGGTGTTGGAGCACCAGCCAAAAGATAAAGCTATAAAATCTGTAAGACTGGAATATAGCAATGGCACTCATTCAAATTTTGTACTTAATGCTTGGGAAGCTAAACAAGGCTTCACTAACATTGACGAAAAAGTATAGCTCTTTTTACAATAATCCGAACAGACCGTAATATGCTACTGGCCTGCTATAGCCATAAACACATATCTTATCGCATTCGGACTATTATAAGAAAGGCTATAATTACTAGAACTAATAAAATAAAATCAGTAATTAACTACAGACCAATATTTACTGCATTATTTACTGGTGTAGTTGCTGCAAATATAGCGTTTCCTCTAGGGCTACTTGCAACACATGGTGTTAATGGTGTACAAAAATTTTACCAAAACCCTTTGACTAATAACATAGGATTATCATTACTTATAGGTTCTGGTATACTTGCATTATCAATTATATGTCTTGGCGTGCATTATTATAGAAAAACAAATTGCACTAACCTTATATATTCTGAAGAAGAGATTGATCCTAAAGATGTTAATGGGAAATTCATTGAGGAAATAAAACGAGAAAGAACAAATGTTCTTGGGGAAAATCACAGTAAAGACGCTAAACGCAGCAGCTTAACGCTTGAGCAAGTTGTGGTTCAATCTCATAATTGTAAGGATATTGTTTATAGTGTCGGTTAATAAAATGCATGATATAGCTAGTGCAGCCCTACGTCATACCGCTGCAGACCGTCATACCGAGATTCATTCGCGGTATCTCTAGATCCCGCTAACACGTAGCGGGATGACGATTGTCAGGGTAGCACCTCCCTCCCCTGTCATCCAAGTAGCTGACTGACCTTACCCAGAAAAAGTGGAGAGAAAGTTTGGAATGTTTTTCACAAAGAGAATGATGAATCAA
>NZ_JAPQLF010000083.1:0-10862 GCF_028982105.1 Wolbachia endosymbiont of Drosophila bicornuta
ATATATTATAAAATAATTTATATAGTATAGCTAAAATAACTTAAGCTTACACTCTTTCACTTTTTATTCCATTTCAATATAGTTCATGCTGCTGAAAAGCAGAACTTATAACTCAGTTTGTGGTATACCATTGACTGAAGTAGTCTTTGAATTATCCTTAGATAAAAATTGATGTTTTTCTTGCTTCTGTACTTCACTCAACTTACTTTGCACTTTGTCACAAGCCCACACAAGTGGCGTTATGATTGACGCGGCAGCCCAAATGATAGCAGCGCAAGCATAACTTACAATCTTGTTAAATACTCTAGCTACTGCATTAGCATAATCTTGCCACATTTCTAAAAATATGTTTGAATAATTAACGAATGATTTTGTATCTGTTTTAAAACAATAGTCCCCTGTTATTTTTGACAATAACTTGACTGGAAAGTATGACAAACATGCCACTATCAAAAATAAAGGTTGCAATATTATGTTGGCTGCTAAAACAGCACCCAGTGTACACAATGAATACACTCACTCTGCTCTGTGGCCCACGTATTCACATTTATCATTATCTTGATAATACTTGTTATAATTGTCTTTACTCTCAACTCCACAAATTACATCTTTCACAGGTCCTAGCACATTATCAACGTAACGTACAGATTTATAGAAACTATTTTCTGGAACTAGTGTGTTATCTTCTGCTTTCTTAGCAGGTACAACTCCATATTCAACGTATAGCTCTTTTTACAATAATCCGAACAGATCATAATATGCTACTGCTCTACCATAGCCATAAGCACATATCTTATCCTATTCGGACTATTGCGAGAAGTGCTATACCTTCTAAAGTATCGATATACTGACATTCTTATCTCCAAATCATAAATATGCAACCTAGCCTAATATAATTAAGAAATAGTTTATAATAAATACGTTTTAAGATACCTGCCTGTAACACTTTCTGGAATTTTTACCACTTCTTCTGGAGTTCCAGTAGCAATCACTTCTCCGCCTTTTATTCCGCCCTCTGGTCCGATGTCTATTATATAATCTGCAGTTTTTATAACGTGCAAATTGTGCTCGATAACTATAACAGTGTTTCCCAGATCGACTAATCTATGGAGTATTTTTAGTAAGTTATTTATATCTTCAAAGTGTAATCCAGTTGTTGGCTCATCAAGAATATACAATGTTCTTCCGGTAAATCGTTTTGATAGCTCCTTGGACAGCTTTATTCGTTGTGCTTCACCCCCAGACAACGTTGTTGACGACTGTCCGAGTTTTATATAGCCAAGCCCCACTTCCTGCAAAGAAATCAACTTTTCTTTTACCATTGGAAGGTTTTCAAAAAAATCACAAGCTTGATCTATCGTCATATCAAGGACATCAGAGATTGATTTTCCTTTATAAGTAACTTCCAATGTTTCCCGATTATACCTTCGCCCTTTACATTGCTCACACTTCACATAAACGTCCGGTAGAAAATGCATCTCTATCTTTAAGTGCCCATCACCTTTACAAGCCTCACACCTTCCCCCTCTGGTATTAAATGAAAACCGGCCTATATTATATCCCCTTGCTTTTGACTCCGAAAGACCTGCAAACCAATTTCTTATATGAGTGAACATACCAACATATGTTGCTGGATTTGACGCAGGAGTTCTACCAATTGGCGACTGATCAACTTCTATAACTTTATCTATATATTCAAGGCCTTCTATTCTATCACACTGACCATACCTTGCAGACGAATGATGTATCTTATGTGCTGAATATTTATATAACGTTTCTATGACTAAACTTGATTTTCCCCCTCCTGATATTCCAGTAACACAAATAAGATTCCCTATAGGAAATTTAACGTTCACATTTTTTAAGTTATTTTCACATGCATTTATTACTTTTATGAACTGAGTTGCTTGCTTTCTTCTCCTTGGAATTAAAATTTTTTTCTCTCCACTCAAATATTGCCCTGTTATGCTCCCCGAATTTCTTTGCACCTGGTCTGGTGTTCCTTCTGCAACAACTTTTCCACCATTTACGCCAGCTCCAGGACCAATATCAATCGCATAATCAGCAGCCATTATTGTATCTTCATCATGCTCAACAACGATTACAGTGTTACCCATGTCTCTTAAGTTTTTTAGTGTGGCAATTAACCGATCATTATCACATTGATGAAGGCCTATCGAGGGTTCATCAAGCACGTACAGCACTCCTGTTAAACCAGAGCCAATTTGTGAAGCAAGTCTGATCCTCTGACTCTCACCGCCAGAGAGAGTGCTAGATTCTCGATCAAGCGTTAGGTAATTCAACCCTACATTCTTTAAAAATGCTAGCCTCTTGATTATTTCATTTAATATTTTACTTGAGATTTGCTTCTGTTGTTCTGTGAGCTTGTCTGGCAAATTTTCAAACCATTTAAGGGATTCATCGATGCTGAGCCCTGATATTTCACCTATATGTTTGCTATCAATTTTTACTGTAAGCGCCTCTTTTCTCAATCTATAGCCAGTGCATTCTCTGCAGTGAGTAACAGAGCAATATCGCTCAACAAGCGTTTCATCATAATCCATCTGGTTTTCTAAGATACTGACCAAACCTTGAAATTTACCGAAGCCAAAGAGTATCATATCTTTTACTTCTTGATCTATGTTCTTCCACGGAACATCAAGGCTAAATTTACAATTTTCAGCCAGTGATAGAATTGCACTTTTTAAAAATCCATAACCTCTGTGCACTTGACGGAACATTGATCCCACTGGCTTTAAAGCGCCTTCAGATATTGAAAGAGTTTCATCTGGCACTATCAGCTTCACATCAATAGCCAGCTTTTTACCAAGCCCATTACACGAACCACATGCACCGTAAGGGCTGTTAAAAGAAAATAATCTTGGTTCTATTTCCTCAAGAGTGAAACCAGACTCGGGGCATGCAAAATTCTCTGAAAAAGTCAGAATTTGACCATTTTTATACTCGGAATTATGGTTGTCAGGTAGGTTTACTATTTCTACATACATTAGACCATTACCAAGTTTTAGTGCGGATTCTATACTACTTGGCAGTCGATTTCCTATATCGCCCAATATTGATATTCTATCTGCAACCACAAAAATGTCGTGTTTCTTGTTCTTATCGAGTTTAGGCAAGTCATCTACATTGTACACTTCACCATCTATTTTGAACCTTACGTAACCTTGTCTTTTAATTTCCAATATCTCTTTAAGATGTTCTCCCTTTCTACCACGCACAACAGGGGCAAGTATATATATCTTAGTTTCTAAAGGTAACGCAATTATAGTATCTACAATTTGAGACACCGTTTGTTTTGTTATTGGTAATCCAGTTGCAGGTGAATAAGGAACTCCTATTCGTGCATATACTAAGCGCAAGTAATCGTAAATTTCGGTAACAGTTCCAACTGTTGACCTTGGATTTTTTGAGATCGATTTCTGGTTGATAGATATTGCAGGAGAGAGACCTGTAATCGACTCAACATCTGGTTTATCCTGAATGTTGAGAAATTGACGCGCGTAAGCTGACAGGCTTTCAACGTACCGGCGTTGGCCTTCTGCATAAATCGTATCAAATGCAAGGCTAGACTTGCCAGAACCACTTAGCCCAGTTATAACAACTAGCTTATTTTTCGGTACATTGACGTCTACACCTTGCAGATTATGTTCCCTTGCGCCCTTAACTCTGATAAAATCGTCCATATTATACCATATAGCGTATTAACCATTATAGCCTCAAAATACGTGAATTTATAGTGATATATTGATTTTCTATTGATTTTTTCAACTGTTACGGAAAATTAAGCAGCGTTTGATAAATCGTCACTCCGCTACTTGTTAGCGGCTGAGATACCGCGACGGTATGACGGTTAAGTAGGCCAGTGCCCCTATGATGTCATCCCAGTGTCAAGCAAATAGCTGTACGAACGTTGTAGTTTAGGAGCAATTCCCACCAGTGGGCCAGTGCCCAGACACTGGTTCTACGCAACTTAATTAAAAACGTTTGTTTTAGCGTAAGACAACTACCTTTAGCTCATCAGCTCAGTTATAGGCAAAATTTCTCGATTCCAGACTGGAATGACACCATTTGCTGTGCAATTTACCTTCAAAAATGAATGTTCGTACAGCTATGTGTCAAGCACTGGGATGACACCATTCTTTTTTCTGGATTCCAGTGTCTGGGGACTGGAATGACACCCACATGATAGGCTCAAATCATAGTGTTTGTACAGTTGTGGGTTTAGGCTACCTATAAATTCTAAACTGTTGTTACGTATTAGGACCACCAAATACACCCCAAGGACCCAAAGTCAGTTTAGCTATATCAGAAAACAGGTTATGTGGAAATCTTAAAATACTTCTTGTTCGCCAAGCAAAATAAATACATTCCTACAAACAAGCAGATGCTCAATACTGACACATAAGAAAACTTAAAAATTAAATCTCTAATGTATATTGATAAGCATTTACCTGCAGAAAATTCGTATAGTAATCCAACACATACAACGGCACTATCAACGACTGATGCTATAATTAAAGTAATGAAATTTGCCATATGAAAATTCAACTTGGACTTCAATTTTTCAAAAATAATTATGCTTGAGAGAAGAGATACTAAAATTGCAGTATATGAAATCAATATCATCAAATTAAAACTTTGCCATTTAAAAACACAACATAGCGCTGTACACACTATTAAGTTGTACGTAGCTTTGCTTCTGCCATAAAATTCAACCATTGAATTTACAACTAAAGCAGCTCCCACAGATAAGGCAGCACATATCATCAATTTATTTGAAGTGTTGAGTAAAGAAAGACTGATAAACAGGAGTATCGATAAAATAGACATAATTACCTACCAAAAATTAATAACATACATTCATTCTAAATAAACATTACATATAGTAAAAGAGTTATTTAGCATAATAAGAAAAATATTTTATATTAGCATGCCACATCTTTCAGATCTACTTTTAAAACATCCTTTATGTTTAGCACCTTTTTCTCTGTTACTTTGCCAATACATGAATAAACTGCACCTTCAAACAATTCTTCAAACCTCTTCTGATTGTGTGGTGCAATAGTAACCAAAATTCTACTTTGCGATTCAGAAAACATTATTATCTTGTTTATTATGTCTGTATTTTGTATTTTTCCTATTGGCACTAGTGAAAGATCGATTTCAGCACCGAGATCTCCTGCAATTAGCGATTTTGCCAGAGCAATAACTAATCCGCCTAAGTTTGGTGCAATTGCAGAGGCAATTATGCCATCTTTTATTGCCTGGTTGTAACGCTCATACAACTTCCTAGCGCTCTTTGCATCAACTTTTGGTACGTTGTTATTACCTATTCCACTATATAACTGATATTCAGATCTACCAAGTTCATCAAGTGTTTCTCCAAGCACGTATATTAAGTCTCCTGGCATTTTTACATCAAGCGATACCGCATTTTCAATATCTTCTATAATTCCAATTGCTGAGATGAGTAATGAAGGTGGTGCAGATATCATCACTTTCTCGCCATTTTCATCATATCCCTTAAAGTCGTTAAACATACTATCTTTTCCGGATATGAATGGTGTTTTAAATGCAGTTGCAAAGTCGTAACAAGCCTCTGCAGCTCTCTTTAGTTGCCACAACCTTTCTGGATTATAAGCATCACACCAACAAAAATTGTCGAGCAACGCTAGATGATTTATATTTCCTCCTGCGGCTACATAGTTGCGTATCGCGGTGTCAATTGCACATGCTGCCATGTGGTAGGTGTCAATTTCTCCATAACTTGAGCCAAATCCTTGCGATTTTACAACACCTTTATTTGAAGAAAGGATTGGTCTTGAAACAATAGCTTCACTGCACACTCTTCCCTTGCCCTGCAGTGGTTTCAGCACTGACGACCCTTGAACCTCATGATCATATTGCACCACTATGAACTCTTTACTGCAAATGTTTGGTCTGCTTAACATTTCTTTTAATTCAATTTCTAAAGAAGGCGAACTTGTTGTCATTCCAGCGCGTGGCGCTGGAAGCCCCTTAGACCACGGCTTTGTCTGTAAATGCATTTTAGGATTACCATCATGCAGAAATTCAGTTCCGATATCCATTATTACTGTCCCTTTAGGACATTTAACAACGGCTTTACCACTCTCATTAAACTCTCCAATCACACAAACATCCACATCATGTTTTTTCATGATTTGCTTAAACATAGGGAGATTTTCTTCTGGCACTGCTAAGGTCATTCTCTCTTGTGATTCTGATATCCATATTTCCCACGGAGCCATACCATCGTTTTTAAGGAGAACCTTGCTCAAATCAACTTCAAATCCGTCTTTTCCCATTTCACCAATAGACGACGACAGCCCACCTGCTCCATTGTCCGTTATTGCATTATAAAGACCAAGATCTCTTGCTTTTATGACGGCATTGGATAGTTTTTTTTGTGTTATAGGGTCACCAATTTGCACAATCGTTGAAGGCCTGTTTCCCGACAAAGCCTCTGAAGAAAACGTTGCACCGTGAATTCCGTCTCTTCCAACTCTTCCGCCAATAATTACGATTTTATCGCTGTTTTTAGGCCCTTTGATGTGTGAAGGTGCGTTATTTATGTTGCGCGGAATAATTCCGACACTGCCAACAAAAACTAACGGCTTGCCACAAAATCTATCGTCAAAATATACCGATCCAAGTTGCGTTGGAATACCAGAGCAATTACCAGCAACATTAACACCGTGGATCACTTCTTTCATTATATATTTTGGCGGTAAGATCTCATCAGTGCGCTCTTTGTCCCTATAAAACTTGCCTTTTGCTTCTTTGGCAAAGCAAAAGTAATAGGTATTCATTATAGGCTCCGCGCCTTTCGCGAAACCCACTATATCGCGATTAACTCCAAGCACTCCGGTCATTGCTCCACCAAACGGATCAAGCGCCGAAGGGCTATTGTGAGTTTCAACTTTATCTACGATTAAGTCATCGTCATTAAAAATTATTCCTCCGGCATTGTCGGAGAAAACTGACACACATATGTCAGAATTTATCTCACGCGTTGCACGCTTAATATAATGTGCGTATAGGCCATCTTTTATTTCATCAATAGGAGAGCAAAAGATATTGTGCTTACAATGTTCAGACCAAGTTTGTGCTAGGGACTCAAGTTCAATATCATATGGATTTCTATTAAGTTTTTTAAAGTAATCCTTTATAGCTTTCATTGCTGTCAGAGAGAGCCCTAAAGTGCCGTTACCATTGATTCCATCTCTGCTGATCTTTTCAAGCTCTTGGTCACTTACATTTAGGTTAACAGGCTTAGCATCCTTTTTCACGGACTGATACTGAGTAAACTTTTTATATTTACCGTAATGCCTCCAATAGCAATTGCCGTTTTTTTTATAAACAAGCGTGCAATACTCAGTGATAGGGTTGAATTCTTGCTTTATATAATCTTCGGTTGGCATGCTTCCTTTACCCAAAATAAGTTTTGAACTTCTTGCTTTGATATGAACGCCTTCATCAATGTGGCCCTTGCTAATTAAATACTCTCTAACAATTTGTTTTGCTGTGTTGCCTACATTATCGGTCATGCCAGGTAAGAAGCTTATCTCCAAGCCCCACTCAGCTTGTGGTTCTATGAAGTCATATTGAACTTCTTCAAGGTTTTCGTTGTAGGAATAATAACGGCAGCATTGTATGACTTTATTATAAAATAGCCCACAAATTTCTTCATATAATTTTGGTGGTAATTCTTTGTGTATATAAATCGAGTAAACGTTGACTAACCATCTGCGGCCAACTTGCTCACATTTATTTAAAATTTCTATTCTGATGTTTGTCATGTAATGTTATAAAAGATTTTAATATATAATAGCATACAAGCACGTTTATATTTTGAATAATTTCTATACAATAAAAGTATTGTATTAATTGTTACTGTTAGTGGGAAGAGTTTTTACCGTTAATGTGGATGAATCTCTTTTTGATGTGCTGGTTCAGCATATATTTTCTCAATATGAAAGAGAAAAAATCCCTGAAGTAAAGATCATACTTTCTTGCAAGAGGGATGTGATAGCGCTGCTGAGTGCATTCAAGAATTATAACGCTAAAAAATGCATAATTTTGCCAGAGATAGTTTCGCTAGAGAACATCGATGAGGAGGATTTAATATTAAATCTTGATAGAGTCAAAGTTATCAAGCCAACAAAAAGGACGCTGCTACTCATTCAATTCATATTGGAGTGGAATAGAAAAAATAATGATAATTTTCCAATTGATTTAGCTTATAGCCTACCATCATTGCTTGATAAAATTCAGTATACCCAAATGGCAGAGTTCGATGAACATTCAAAAAAAATAGAAAGTTTCATAAATTTACTTATTGAAACATGGAATAAAATTTTAAAAGATTTAGGAGTAGTAGATATATTAGAACATAAGAGTGATTACATAAACAGTATGATAACCTCTTTACAAAAAGACCAATATATAATCTTTGTTGGAATTGGAAAGGATAAGTCGTTAATTAAGGCTATATATGATCTGCCATTTGGAAAAATAATTTTGCCTAACCTGAATTTGAAAATTAAAGAGAAAGACTGGAAATTGCTTGATAAAAAACACTATCAATATTGTCTGAAAGATCTGCTAGGTTATTTAAGTATAGGCAGAGAGGATGTAAGTTTTCTGCCAGAAGCGTGTTCTCCAGTGCCCAGACACTTGGATCCAGAAAACTTAACTTTAAATGAGCGCACCAGGTGGCTGTATAATGAAAACTGGATCCCAGTGTCAAGCACTGGGATGACAGAAGAAAGGGCTGGGATAACAGGAAGTCCTGAGGAATATCTAGATTACGTCTTTGATACAACTGCCGATCTAAGCAAAGTTAGTAGTGGACATGTTGGCAATATTGAAGTCATCACTTGTGATTCCAGAGAGGAAGAAGCACAAGTGACATCATTAATTATAGAAAATGAAGGTTATGAAAACATTTCTTTGGTCGTCTTTGATAAATTACTTGCAGCTCGTATAGCATGTTTATCAAGGCAACACGGTCCCATACCGGAAAATTACCCTTATATAACGCTTCTGCTTTATAGTATCGAAGTTTTGACCTCAAATTGGAGCAGTGTGTCATTACTTTCGCTCCTTAAACATAGGCTAGTGACTTTTGGTTACACTCAAGAAGAGTACACTCGGATTTTATCTGAATTTGAAATAGAGATATTACGCAACTTTAGTACAAATGGCCTGAGCGATATTATAAATGCTATCAATGCCCATAAAAAGCTAAAATACAAAGAAGATATATTACTTATTATCAGTAAGTTAGAGGTTATATTTAATCCTTTACTTCGTTCTATAAATTGCTCTATTTTTGATGTGGTAGCAACTCATTTGCAGTGTATTAATATATTATCTGGTATAAATTTTTCAGAGCTAAATAGTGAAATAGGTAATTTTACCTGTAATTTCTCAAATGCATGTGAGGGTGTAGGAATTAAATGCTCCTTAGAGTTATATAGCCAAATTCTGACCTTATTTTTAGAGAAAGAGTTTTTCTCTGTAGCAAGTGACTTGAATAGATTCAGCTTATATCACAACAAAGTTGTAATACTTGCTGGATTTAATGAAGCGCCAAGCTTTCAAAATCCGCTTTTGAATGCATTTACGAGAGAAAAATTTAATCTTCCTTCCGTGCAAGAAGAGCAGGGGTATTTTTTTTATACTTTACACAATTTGTTTTGTGCAAGTAAGGTTTATATTACAAGATCGCTAAGCCATAGAAAACCAATTCTATTGCAGCGTTTGGAAATTCTACTCAAGGAGGGGAAGCAGCCGTATCGTGATTGGCTAAGGATATTAAATACGCCTGAATGTACTGTTCCATGTACTCAGCCTATGCCAAAACCTCAAACCGAAGTTAGAAAAGAAAAAATGCAGGTGATGTCTTGCAGTGCAATAGAAAAGCTAATTCGTAATCCTTATTCATTTTACGTTGAATATATACTGGGCCTTAAACAATTAAGAGACTTGAATTTTAAGCCATCGATATTGGAATTTGGCACTATGGTACACAACATTCTTGCAAGATATTTACGCAACAAAAAATCTCCAATGAGCATTGCACGAGAAGCATTCTCGACTAGTCAGTTTAATTTTTCAAATATGTGGTGGGTAAGACTACAAAAGATAATTCAATCTTTTGTCGAATTTGATGAAACTCGAAGCAATTATGTTGAGTTGGAAAAGAACTTTTCCTGTCCGATATTTCATATTCCAGCGCGTGACACTGGTTCTTGTGATCAGTATGAAACTGCTTGGATGACAAATAAGCAACAAGAAATTTCACTGATAGCAAGATGTGATAGAGTTGAGTATCTACCAAGTGGGCAAGTGGCAATTATAGACTATAAGCTTGGTACACCACCTTCCAATGAAGAAGTAATGTCGGGATTTTTTCCGCAATTAATTTTACAAGCCTTAGCGGTAGAACATATAACAAAAAGAGAAGTCTCAGAACTTGCTTATTGGAAACTTGATTATGATAAAATAAAAGTTATTTCTATACAAAATTATAGATACAAAATGCAAGAATTAAAAAATGATCTGCCTGGTTTTTTATCTAACTATTTAAGTAATTCCACACCCTTTATTCCCTCTCCATATTTTGATAAATTCCTGAGATTTAACAGCTATAAACAGCTAGAAAGGGTAGGAGAGTGGTTGTAAATGGTGTCATCCGAGTACCTGACACTGGTTTCCATCCAAAAGGGTGTCATCCCAGTGCCCAGACACTGGGATGGCTTTGTTGCATCACACTTTATGAGATGGTGATTTATGGTAAATTCATGTAACTATCT
>NZ_JAPQLF010000084.1:0-5160 GCF_028982105.1 Wolbachia endosymbiont of Drosophila bicornuta
AAGGGCTAGAGTATCCACTTTAACCTCTCTAAATTTGCTCACAATCTCTTAACTTGACGCGTATGGCTGTACGAACATTGCAATTTGCAGATCCAAGTAGCTTGACTACTTGGATCCAGCTAAGTTGGTGAGCATAAAAGTATAGCTAATGCGAGCTTTACTTCATACCGTCACGGTATCTCTAGATTCCGCTAACAAGTAGCGGGACGACGAGGTCAGGGTGTCATCCTAGTACCTTCTCCTGTCATCCCAGTGCCCAGACACTGAGATCCAGAAAAGTTTGCTTGTAAGCAAGCAAACTAGCACAGAAAGTGGTTACAACATTTTCGATGAGATTATATGGAAAACTGGATTCCAGTGTCAAGCACTGGAATGACACCTTCCTGCTCAGTTCATGTTGCCATAAATATTAAGAAATTTACCAAGCAAAAAAAAGGCAAAAGAAGCCCTAGTCATTGTCTATTTTCAGTATTGGCGTTTTTTAAGTCTTAAACACTGCAATTTAGCTGCTTTTAAATGCAACTCACCTTAGTTTAAATGTTTAAGAAATTTACTAAGCAGAAAAAAAGGCAAAAGACATCCAGTATTAGCCAGTTGTCACTCTCTAATCCTGCAAATTGGCGTACTATACTGTCTTAAACGCTTTATAAGCGCGTTTCAGCTTATATAGGTAAAAACCCAGAAATGTTGTGAAGACGTAAAGTGTGCATAGTGCAAAAAATTAAAAATAAGACGCCAATTACGTAATACTGTTGTCATTTAATCTGCACAGATTGAAGATAAATGAATACCTTCAGTACCATGATAATGGGGCTGGCGAAGGGTGTCAAGTAAGTTTTTTCGTTTCTACTGAATGACAGTTGTGGCTTGGGAGGTAGTGCAAGAAGTCTACTGATGGCTTTCAAGGCAGTTGAGCTTAATTATTAGAGTAGTAATGTTTATTTTTATATTGACTATTGAGGTTTATTATTTTATAACTAAAAACTTAGTTATTTTAATGAGCTTGAGTTTATAACATATGCCTACGATAAATCAATTAATACGTAAGGGTAGATTAGGATTGACCCATAGGAAAAAGGTACCAGCTTTGGGAGAAAGCAACCCTCAAAGGAGAGGTGTTTGCACTAAGGTGTATACTACAACTCCTAGAAAGCCTAACTCAGCGCTCCGTAAAGTAGCCAGAGTAAAAATTAGTGGGTATGGTGAAGTGACGGCTTATATACCTGGTGAAGGTCATAATTTACAAGAACACTCTGTTGTTTTGATACGTGGTGGGCGGGTTAAAGATTTGCCAGGTGTGCGTTATCACATAATAAGAGGTGCCCTTGATCTGCGTGGTGTGCAAAATCGAAAGAAAGCTCGTTCAAAATATGGTGTAAAGAAATCTGGTTAAAGTTTATGGCTCGTCGGAATAAAGCAAAAAAAAGAGAAATCAGTCCTGATTCGCGTTACGGCAGTGTTTTGCTGATGCGTTTCATTGATACAATCATGAAATGTGGTAAAAAATCTACTGCAGAAAAGATTATCTATGACGCTTTGTCTTTAGCTGAAAAGAAAATAGGCGAAGGTGGGTTATCAATTTTTGAGACAGCAGTAGGAAATGTTACTCCTTCTATAGAAGTGCGTTCTCGACGCATTGGTGGTGCAACTTATCAAGTACCTGTTGAAGTTCGACAAGATAGAGCGGTTTCTTTAGCGTTAAGGTGGATTGCTAAAGCAACTTCTGCTGCTCGAAAAAAGAGTGGAAAAACCACTGTTGATTGTTTGCAATCTGAAATACTGGATGCTTATAATAAACGCGGTGGTGCGTTTAAGATGTGCGAAGAAAAATATAAAATGGCTGAAGCTAATAAGGCATTTTCTCATCTTCGTTTTTAATGTTAGCTAATTAATTGTGATATGGAAATTGGAATATCTAAATACAGAAATATAGGGATAATGGCTCACATAGATGCTGGTAAGACTACCACAACAGAGCGTATTTTATTTTATACTGGTAAGCAAAATAGAATTGGTGAAGTGCACGATGGTGCAGCTTCTATGGATTGGATGGAGCAGGAAAAAGAGCGTGGTATTACAATCACATCTGCTGCAACAACATGTTTTTGGAATGATCATAGGGTCAATATAATAGACACTCCTGGTCACGTTGATTTCACTATTGAAGTTGAGAGATCTTTAAGGGTTTTGGATGGTGCAGTTGCTGTATTTGATGGAGTTGCCGGAGTTGAACCTCAATCTGAGACAGTGTGGCGTCAAGCTGATAAATATAGCGTTCCTCGTATCTGCTTTGTTAATAAGATGGATAGAATAGGGGCAAATTTTTATCGATGTGTTGATATGATAAAGACGAAGCTTGGTGCAGCGCCTTTAGTTATTCATTTACCAATAGGGAGTGAGAAAGATTTCAAAGGTATAATTGACCTTATTTCTATGAAAGCTATTATATGGCAAGAAGAAACGTTGGGCGCTAAATTTTCTTATGAAGATATTCCTTCTGATTTGCTTGATAAGGCTCAAGAATATCGAAATCTTTTATTAGATGCTGCAGCTGAGATGGATGATGAAGCGATGAATACTTACTTTGAGTCTAATGATCTGCCAGTGGATTTACTGAAAAAATGCGTGAGAAATGGGACCATTAAAGGAAAATTTGTTCCTGTGTTATGTGGATCAGCTTTTAAAAATAAAGGCGTACAACCACTTTTAGATGGTGTGGTTGACTTTTTACCTTCTCCTATTGATGTTGATGTAATTGTTGGAATTGATCCTAAAGATTCAGAAAAGAAAATTGAGGTCAAACCTTCAGAAAAAGAGAAATTTGTTGCTCTTGCATTTAAAGTGATGACGGATAAATTTGTAGGCAGCTTGACGTTTATCCGTATTTATTCTGGTAAATTAAAGTCTAAATCTACCGTTTCAAATGCGTTAAAAAACGAAACTGAAGGGATTGGCAGAATGTTACTTATGCATGCAAATAACCGAGAAGATATAACTGAGGCTAGGGCTGGAGATATAGTTGCTTTAGTTGGGCTAAAGAAAACAACCACCGGAGATACTTTATGTTCTGTTGATTTTCCTATATTATTGGAGCGTATGGAATTTCCTGAGCCTGTTATTGAAATTGCTGTGGAACCTAAAACCACTTCAGATCAGGAAAAATTAGGTATTGCTCTAAATAGGTTGGTTGCAGAAGATCCTTCTTTGAGAATGTCAGTAAATGCGGAAAGTGGCCAGACTATATTGAAAGGCATGGGTGAGCTCCATCTTGAGATTATTGTTGATAGAATGAAGCGCGAATTTAACGTTGAGGCTAACGTCGGTGCTCCTCAGGTTGCATATCGTGAAACTATCACTAAATCTGTTGAAATTGATTACACTCATAAAAAACAATCTGGTGGAGCTGGTCAGTTTGCTAAGGTTAAAATAAAATTTGAACCTCTTCAGCCTGGTTCTGGGTTTCAATTTGAAAGTAAAATTGTGGGTGGTGCTATTCCAAAAGAGTATATTCCTGGGGTAGAAAATGGCTTGGAGTTGATAAAAGAAGGTGGTATAATTTCGGGATTTCCGTTGATTGATTTTAAGGCTACCCTTCTTGATGGTGCTTTTCATGAGGTTGATTCTAGTCCTTTAGCTTTTGAACTTGCTGCTAAAGGTGCTTTTAAAGAGATGGCAAATAAAGCTGGTCCAAAAATGCTGGAGCCTATAATGAAAGTTGAAATCATTACTCCTGAAGAATATATGGGTGATGTTATGGGTGATATAAATAGTAGAAGAGGAAATGTTGCTGATATGCTCGATTTAGGTAATAATAGTAAAATAATTACTGCTTCGGTACCTCTTGCAAATATGTTTGGTTATATCAACGTTTTGCGTTCTATGTCTCAGGGAAGGGCGCAGTATAGTATGCATTTTTCTTGTTATGAGCAAGTGCCACAATATGTGGTTGATGAGTTAAAGTTAGAGTATAATTAAGGGTAATAATTATGACAGCAGTAGTGGAAGCATTTGGAAAGCCGCATGTAAATGTGGGAACAATAGGACATGTGGATCATGGGAAGACGACGTTAACAGCGGCGATAACGAAGCATTATGGAAATTTTGTAGCGTACGATCAGATAGACAAAGCGCCAGAAGAAAGGAAGAGGGGGATAACGATAGCAACAGCGCATGTTGAGTATCAGACAGAGAAAAGGCATTATGCACACGTTGATTGTCCTGGACACGCTGACTATGTAAAGAACATGATAGTAGGTGCAGCACAGATGGATGCGGCGATATTGGTAGTGTCGGGGGTTGATGGGCCAATGCCACAAACGAGAGAGCATATATTGCTGGCGAAGCAGGTAGGTGTTGGATATATCGTGGTGTATATAAATAAAGCTGATGTTGCTGATGCTGATATGATAGATTTAGTAGAAATGGAAGTGAGGGAATTACTGAGTAAATACGGATTTCCAGGGGATGAAGTGCCTGTGGTGGTTGGTTCAGCGCTCAAGGCGCTGGAGGATGACAGCAGCGAATATGGAAAGAAATCAATAGACAAATTGATGGAAAAGTTAGATGAATATGTAGCGGTTCCACCAAGGCCTGTGGATTTACCATTTTTATTGCCAATCGAAGATGTATTTTCGATATCGGGGCGAGGAACAGTGGTAACAGGAAGAATAGAGAAGGGAGAGATAAAGACGGGAGAAGAGATAGAGATAATAGGTCTGAAAGCGACGCAAAAGACGATATGCACAGGTGTAGAAATGTTTAAGAAGTTGCTGGATAAGGGAAGTGCAGGACTCAATGTAGGAATATTGTTAAGAGGAACAAAAAGAGAAGAAGTGGAGAGAGGGCAAGTATTGGCAAAACCTGGGACGATAACGCCGCATAGAAAATTTAAGGCGGAGGTTTATATATTAAAGAAAGAGGAAGGAGGAAGGCATACACCATTTTTTGCGAATTACCAGCCACAGTTTTATTTAAGGACAACGGATGTAACTGGGAGCATAAAATTGCTAGATGGGAAGGAGATGGTAATGCCAGGAGATAATGTGAGTGTAGAAGTAGAATTGCAAGTACCGATAGCAATGGATAAGGGGTTGCGTTTTGCGATAAGAGAAGGCGGTAGAACTGTTGGTTCTGGTGTTGTTTCTGAAATTTTGGAGTGAG
>NZ_JAPQLF010000085.1:0-5194 GCF_028982105.1 Wolbachia endosymbiont of Drosophila bicornuta
AGTCTTTTACTATCTCTGTCGAGTATTGGCATTTTTTGATGTCTTGTAACGCTTTATAAGCGCGTTCAGCCTATTTAGATAAAAATCTAGATGCAGATGAAGTTTTGTAAAGACACACAGTATCTATATACTGCAAAAAATTGAACATAAGACGCAGATACATTAAGTAATCCTTACCTTTTAATCTGCAGATTGGCGAAAGCAAATACAATAGCTTCAGTTTCATGATAAGGGGGCTGGCGGAGTTTGTCAAGGAAGTTTTTTCGTTTCTGTGGGCTACATGGATTAATATTATATAGAAAGTCTGCTGCCAATAAAGCCTAAACTTACCAAATACATTTCTGTAGATTCAGATCTACTTGACTTTGGTTTAAAGTATTTTACTGTTTTAAACATTTTTTTTAGCTCGTTACAAAAATCTTTATCAGATTCTCCTTGGAAAATTTTTACTACGAACGTGCCACCATGGCTCAAGAAATGCTTTGCAAAATTGAGCGCTGCCTCACATAAAAGCATAATTCTGATATGATCCAACGATTTTAAACCACAAGATTCGGGCGCCATGTCAGATAAAATTACATCAAATTTTTGATCCTTGAATTTTTCTCTTAAAATTTCAAACTCATTGATAATATCACATTGTATAAACTCTACTCCATTAATTGCGTTCATTGGTTTTATGTCAAGAGCAACCACATTTGCACCTTTCTGAGATGCAACTTGTGACCATCCACCAGGAGAAGCACCAAGATCAATAATTTTTTGCCCTTCTTGGAATAATTTAAACTTGTTATCCATTTCTACCAGCTTATATGCTGAGCGTGACCTATAACCATCCTTGCTAGTTTTTTGCACATACTGATCATTCAAATGACGATGTAGCCACCTTGTTGAAGATAGTTTTCTGCCTCTAGCCGTCTTTACTCTAGTTTTTATTGCTAATACCCTACTTATTATTGATTATATCTTTAAGCTCTTTTTCAACTACTTCTTTTACCAGTGCATGTAGATATTTATTCAGCCATTCTGAGAGCTGAGGTTTTAAAAGAGATGTAACTAATTCTTCAACAGTAAGGTTCGCTTTTTTTTGTTGTTTATGCTGTAATTCGTTTTGCATTTTTCCAAGCAACGCTTTGATCTCTTCCATATTCTCTTTTAAAATTAGATGATCGTTATTTTGCGCTTGTAAGCCGCTATTACTCGCTTTGTTATTACTCATTTGGATATTATCGTACAAATAAATATCTTTTTTTTCTTCTGAATTGTAGCTATGGCCATTAAATTGGTTATTGTTGCAAGCCATTTCCTCACTTTGGTCATCATTATCAATGTCCTCTTTTTCATTATTTTCTTTTTTGCCATCTTCTTCTATTTCTTCTGGATACTCTTCCTCAAGGTATAGCACATCATCATTTTCATCCTTTATTTCTGCTTTATCGTTACTCGCGTTTTTACCCGATATAGCTTTTTTTATATCTTCTAGGATATCTTTTACAGATTGATTGCCTTGTTCATCATGCATAGTGCTAATACCATTAAATTTAGAGGTCTATACTATTTATCATAAAAAGCAAGTTGTAAACACTAATCACATAATTGCTTTTTGCTTCAACTAAGTCTGAACGTGCTTTAAATAATGCATCTTCAGTGTCCAAAAGGTCAGATGTACTCTTTAAATTTAAGTTTACTTCTTGCTCAACTCCTTCCAATGCTAGAGCTGCTGCTTTTTCCGCTTCTTGACTTGCTTTGATAATGGCCTTTGCTGTCAACACATTATTCCAAGCATTTACAACTGCTTGTTCTATATTTTTTACCGTTTCATAATAATCGTAGGTAGATTTTTTTGCATCCATTTTAGCTTTACTGACACCAAAAGCATTAACTCCTCTCTTAAAGATTGGAACATCAAGAGTAAAAACTACATGAACATTTTCTAATAGTTTGTCTACCTTCATACCATCCTCCCCAAAATTTTTGCTTGCACTTAGATTTAAAGAAGGAAGCCACTTGGAGCTTTCAGCAATCACTTCCATTCCGGCTGCTCTTTTTTGATAAACTGCTGCTTTTAGAGATAAATTATTGGTTTTTGCTAACTGTAAACATTCATTTAGCTCTGGAACAGAAGGTAGTTTATCATTAGCTTCAGAAAGGTCATCAGCATCTTCGCCAATCAAATGATAATAAGCAATATTTACCAACTTTAATTTACCTTCAGCATCAACTCTTTCGGATATAGAAGACGAAAATTTTGCTTTTGCTAACAAAACTTCGGCATTGGTTACCTCTCCAAGGGAAAAGCGTTTTTTCATAGCTGACAAATGTTCCAAAGAAACGCGCTCTTTATGTTCTCTGAGCTTTAATATTTCTGTCTTTTGTAAAACATTAACATATGCTTTCACAGCATTAAGTGCAAGCTCTTGTTTTAATTGCTGAAATCGCATCTTTTCTGCTTTGAGAAGATGGCTTGATCGACTGAATGTGGCAAAGGTACCACCGCCATCTATTATCCTTTGGCTTAATATCAGGCGTTTTCCAGAGCCTTGTGAATTGTTAATAATATTAAAATTACTATCAAAATTGTATTGCAAACTAATGTCAGGTAAAAATCCAGCTAACCCAGAAGATTTATAGTGTTTTTCTGCGCTTTTATATTGGTAAAATTGAGACTTTATTTTTGAGCTATTTTTGATGGCTTTGCTTATCACTTCTCCCACATCGGTTGCACAGCAACTTATAGTACCAAAAATGATCGCAAGTGTGATAATCAATCGAAACATTCTACTTCCTGTGCATATTGGTTGCGCAGCTCAATTACTAACATAAATTACTTTAATAATCAATAAGTAATATTGTTGACACTATTGAGAAATTAAGTATACAGTAGATTACTATTGTTTAGTTAAATTACAATGAAAACTTTTTTCTTAAAAGAGAAACAAATCGACAAAAAATGGTTTGTCATAGATGCAGAAGGATTAGTGGTAGGAAGGCTCGCAGCATTTGTAGCGACACTATTACGTGGAAAGCATAAACCTGAGTATACACCTCATATGGATTGTGGCGATAATGTAATTATTATCAACGCAGAAAAGGTGCATTTCACCGGAAAGAAGCTTAAAGATAAAATTTACTATAAGCATACAGGTTATTCTGGTGGTTTGAAGAAAACTACTCCAGATAATATTTTAAATGGCAAATTTCCTGAGCGTGTAATAGAAATGGCAGTGAAAAGGATGCTTGATGATGGGCCTATGGCACGTAGACGCTTTGAAAATTTGTATATTTATTCTGGTTCAGAACATAAGCATCAAGGACAGCAACCTGGAAAGATAGATTTTGCCTCTTTGAATTGTAAAAATAAAAAGTAATGGAGTAAAAATGAAGAGTTCTACAATAAATAACAATGATTGGTCAGAAAAGACAATTAAATCAGCAGTTGATTCGCTTGGTCGTTTATATGCTACAGGCCGAAGAAAAGAATCTGTAGCAAGAGTATGGATAAAGCCGGGGAGTGGAAAATTTAGTGTTAACAAAAAAGGCGATCTAATTTCTTATTTTAAAAGAGAGTCAGTGTGCCAAATAGTAAAAATGCCATTTGTTGCAACTTCCACGTTGGATAAATACGATGTATTTGCAACTGTAAAAGGTGGAGGGCTATCTGGTCAAGCAGGTGCTCTAGCTCATGGAATAAGCAGAGCTTTAAGTAGTGTAAGCCAAGATTTGCATTCTATACTACGTAATGGTGAGTTCTTAACTAGAGATTCACGTGTTGTTGAACGTAAGAAATATGGTCAACATAAAGCTCGGAAAAAGTGTCAATTTTCTAAGAGATAGTTATTTTATAGGGGTGTTTTTTTGTAAGTATTATACAAATATTTGCAAAAATGTATGATATCCTCTATTTTTGTGATGAATTTAGTTGACTATCGGTGTCAACATAATATGCTATTTATGTGATTTTTTCAATATTAAGGTAATTTATGAGTAAAGAAGATGTAATAAAACAATTAAAGGAAGATTGTTCTAGTCAGAATATAGATATAACAAAATCTGATTTGAGCAAGATTCATGATGCGTTTATTAAAATAATAAAGAATGAGCTGCATGGGAAAGGTGAAATACGTTTGCATGGAATAGGAACATTTTCTACTGCTATCAGTCAGGAAAAACAATGTCGTAACCCCCAAAGTGGTGAGATCATGACTGTTCCTAAAAAGACAAGGGTAAAATTTAAAGCAAGCCAAACTCTTTTAAGTATTTTAAATGAGAAGGAAAAAGCAGCAGTTAGTTAGACATTGTCATTTTCATTGTTTTTACTACGCTGTGTAAGCCGTAAAATACAGCTTCGCTAATTAAATAGTGGCCTATGTTAAGAGCTGAGATGTGAGGTATTCTTGTCATCTTCTTAGCGTGTTTGTGAGTTATGCCATGTCCTGCGTGGCATTCTATTCCTAATTTATTGACGTACTCTGCAGCATTAGTAATTAACTGTAACTTTTTTTCTGATGGATTATCACAGTAATCCCCTGTGTGAATTTCTATCATGTCAGGTTTTGTCCCTAGCTTTTCAAGATATTTTAGTTGATCAATATTTGGATCGATAAACAGTGAGACTTTTATGCTAGAGCTATGCATTTCCTCTATTATACTAGAAAGTTTACTGTGCATATTCACGATATCCAGGCCACCTTCGGTTGTTAATTCTTCTCTTTTTTCTGGCACTATACTAATCGAATAGGGTTTTACCTTTTTTGCTATTTCAAGCATTTCTTCCGTGGCTGCAATTTCAAGATTTAACTCAGTGCTAATGCTTTTTTTTAGGTTAAATACGTCTTCATCTCTAATATGCCTTCTATCTTCTCGTAAGTGTACAGTAATAAAGTCTGCTCCAGCGTCAATGGCTATTTCTGCTGCTTTCAATGGATCTGGATAAGAAGTTCCGCGTGCGTTGCGGAGGGTTGCAACGTGATCGATATTAACACCTAGTTTCACAATCTACCTCAGAAATTATTTATAGATTATACATGTTATTAGGTTTTTTGCATAGTCATTGTTTGACCTTACCCAGAAAAAGTGGAGAGAAAGAAAAGAGTTTTTTTGGGTAAAATAAAATTTTGGAGGATTAGAAATGGTAAGAGAATATACGGCAGAATTCAAATTGGAAGCTGTTAAGCTGGCAAATGAACAAAGAAAG
>NZ_JAPQLF010000086.1:0-9910 GCF_028982105.1 Wolbachia endosymbiont of Drosophila bicornuta
CCCGCTACGTGTTAGCGGCTAAGAGATACCGCGGCGGTATGACGGTTTGCGGCGGCATGACCTCGTCATTCCCCTACGTGTTAGCGGGATCTAGAGATACCGTGACGGTATGACGGTTCGCGCGGTGGCATGACCTCGTCATCCCGCTACGTGTTAGCGGGATCTATGCTTTGAGATACCGCGGATGAATCGCGGTATGACATAGGGAACCCTTTCTTGGGTTAGCTATAGATTTACTTCGCATATTCAGCTAATTTTTATTACAATTACAACAAAATAATTTTGGCTTTGATGAAAACTGTATATGTATGTCAATTCTGTGGTCATAGCACTGGTAGGTGGGTAGGGAAGTGCATTGCATGTGACAATTGGGATACAATTGTTGAGGAAATAGCAGTAAAAACTGGCAAAAGAAGTATATCTGCGCCAATTTTAATAAAGACGTTATCGGGTAGCGAAATTATCACTCCAAGTCGTTTTCTAACAGGAATAGAAGAATTAGATAGAGCTTTTGGTGGGGGTATCGTTCAAGGTGCTAGCATTTTAATTGGAGGCGAACCTGGTATTGGAAAATCCACCCTTTTGCTTAGAATTGCAGCTAATGTTGTGCAACTTTCCTCTTTTGAATGTCTTTATGTATCTGGCGAGGAATCTTTAGAGCAAGTGAGTCTCAGAGCAAAGCGTCTTAAGATAAATGAACCTAAAATTAAGCTTTTGTCTACAGTGTCTTTAACTGATGTAGTAGCAACAATAAAGGAAAACAAAAGTATTAAATTCTTAGTAATTGACTCTATACAAACAATGTATGATAGCAGAATTACATCAGCACCAGGCACTGTAACTCAGGTCCGCACTTGCGCTCATGAATTAACCATTCTTGCAAAACAATATGGTGTTTCTCTTTTAATAGTTGGTCATATAACTAAGGATGGACAAATAGCTGGACCTAAAACTTTGGAGCATATGGTGGATACGGTATTATATTTTGAAGGTGAAAATAGCAATCAATACCGCATTTTACGCACTATTAAAAATAGATTTGGCCCTGCAAATGAAATTGGTGTTTTTGAGATGTCTGAAGCAGGACTTGTGCCTGTTGATAACCCATCATCATTGTTTCTGATGGCCCATGACAGAGAAGTAGTTGGCAGCGCCGTATTTGCAGGAATTGAAGGTTCAAGACCAATTTTAATGGAAGTTCAAGCGTTAATAGCAGGAACTAATATGGCAACCCCAAGAAGGGCAGTAGTTGGGTGGGATATTAATAGATTGGCTATGATCATCGCGGTGCTAAATGCTCGTTGCAAAATGTTTTTGCATGATAAAGAGGTATACCTAAACATTGCAGGGGGACTCAAAATACAGGAACCATCTGCTGATCTTGCTGTTGCTGCTTCCCTTATTTCAAGTGTAGTAAATTTACCGCTGCCAACTTCTTCAATAATCTGCGGTGAAGTTGCACTTTCAGGAGAAATTAGGAATGTCTCGCATGCTGATCTCAGACTAAAAGAAGCACAAAAGTTAGGATTCAAAAAAGCAATTATGCCTAAAAATGGTAATTACTCTTCTCACGATATTGAGATAATTAAGCTTGGTCACGTAAGGGAATTAATAGAAATTTTTAATTACAATTAAATAACGCTTCAGCAAATTCTTTGCTAGTAAACTCCCTTAAGTCCTCTATACTTTCGCCAATTCCTATAGCATGTAACTTTATCTTATAAGCTTCTGCAAGTCCAATTACCACTCCGCCCTTAGCAGTGCCATCTAACTTTGTTACGATTAGCCCGGTAACATTAACCATTTTGCTAAATGCTTCTAATTGGCTATAAGCATTTTGGCCGGTAGTTGCATCAAGAACTAAAATAACGTCATGAGGGGCAGTATCATCCAATTTCTTTATCGTTCTATATATTTTTGATAACTCCTCCATAAGGTTCACATTATTTTGCAGCCTTCCTGCTGTGTCAATTAGAACAACATCAATGTTATCTTTTATAGCTTGACTTACAGCTCTATATGCCACACTTGCAGAGTCGCTACCATACTCTCCAGTAACAATCAAGCAATCAGAACGTTCTGCCCAAATGTTTAATTGCTCACTAGCAGCAGCTCTAAATGTGTCGCATGCAACAAGCATAACGGATTTTCCCATTTCCTTATATTTATATGCAAGCTTACCTATAGTTGTGGTTTTACCGTTACCGTTTACTCCACATACCATTATTATATGTGGTTTTTTATCTAAAATTAACGGCCGTACAACTGGGCTCAATATAGCTTCTATTTCGTTCATTAACTGCTGTGTGATAATGTTATGTTCAACTTCCTTGTCAAATTTGATGCTTGTGAGCCTGTCAATAATTAATTTGGAAGTTTTATGACCAATGTCCATGCTAATTAGCAATTCTTCTAGCTCATCTAAAAGCGACTGATCTAATTTTTTTTTGTCAGAGAAAATACTTTTCACCCCGTCGCTAAAGCGAGAAGAAGTTTTTAACAGGCCTTTATAAAGATTACCAAATAAACTCAAGGGAATACTCCTTTTAAATTATAAACTTAACGACAACATAGAGACGCTGGTTGTAAAGAAATACACGTATTATGTGTATTTGTAAAGTTAAATAGTCGTTTTACGGGAATTTTGAAAGTAAAATTCCCGTGATACTAGTGTATTTTACTTTAGTTTTTAACCTAAATATGTTATAATGTAGAGTAGCGGTTTACAGGTAATTTTATGAGTTATAATGAGAAAATTTTAGATCATTACGAAAATCCAAGGAATGTTGGCTCTCTGGATAAAAATGATCCAAGTGTTGGCACTGGTTTAGTTGGTGCACCATCGTGCGGTGATGTAATGAAATTGCAGATAAAGGTCAATGACAAAGGTGTTATTGAAGATGCAAAATTTAAAACTTTTGGCTGCGGTTCTGCCATTGCTTCAAGTTCCTTGTTAACAGAGATGATAAAGGGAAGAACCATCAGTGACGTTACACAGATAAAGAATACTCAAATAGTGGAAGAATTGTCTTTACCTCCAGTGAAGATACACTGTTCGGTACTTGCTGAAGATTCTATAAAAGCCGCTATTCATGATTATCAAAGTAAGCAAAAGAATTAAGAAGCATGAGTGAATATCAAGAAGTAGGCGGAGGTGAAACTGTAAAAAAGAATAAAAAACTTATCACTATAACTGCGGAAGCAGTAGAAAGGATAAGGTATTTATTGGACCAAAAGAAGCATACTAACCTTGAGAAACCGGAAGAAGCAATAGGAATAAGAGTGCTAATTAAGCAAAAAGGATGTTCTGGTTTAAAATATGATATTGAATATGCATATGATACTCGTCCCTTAGAGTCGGTAATTGAAGAAAACTGTAGTGATGGCCAAAAAGTTAAAGTGTTGATCGACCCAAAATCCGTCATGTTTATTCTTGGCTCTGAAATGGATTATGTAGAAGAAAAATTTTCATCGGGTTTTGTTTTCAAAAATCCTAATGAGAAAGGAAAATGTGGTTGTGGAGAGAGTTTTCATGTCTAGCAACTATTTTGCATTGTTTGAAATTGAACCAGCTTTCAATATCAGCTTTGATGAGTTAGAGAAAAAATATATTGAGCTAAGCAGGACTGATATAAATGAAAGACAGTCCCAAAACATGGAAAATATTAACAGAGCTTATCAGATACTAAAGTCACCGCTAAAACGTGCTGAGCATTTGCTGGATTTTTTTAATGTGAAAAGCCAAAAGGACCACTTAAATTCTGAAATATTAAGTGAATCAATGGAAATAAGAGAGTACTTACTAGACTGCGACGATCTACAATTTGCAAGCAGGATGATTGATGAAAAAATAAAAGATTGCGTTAAAAACCTAATTAACACTTTTGCTGTAAAGAATTTTGATAGAGCTGCTACACAAGTCTTAAGATTGAAATATTTATATAAGTCATTTGAGGAGGTGAAGAAAAATGCAACCAATTCAAATTTCTGAACCAAATTCAAATGAAGTAGTTTTTGGTATAGACCTTGGCACCACCAATTCTTTGATTGCTATGGTGAATAAAGCTGGCAACGTGGAGATATTTAAAGATGAACAAGGAAGAGAACTGCTGCCTTCTGCTCTTTCATATGAAAATAATACATTGAAAAATGGCTACGATGTCGGTCAAAATGCAATCTACTCAATAAAGCGTTTAATGGGTAAAAGTGTTGAAGAATTAAATAAAGAAGGCGTCAATTTTGAAATAGATCATGAAAGCGAAAAAGTTATTAGAATAAAATGCGCAGAGGAAAAGTATCTGACTCCTGTTGAGATTTCTGCTGAGATATTAAAAGCTTTACGTGAGAGGGTAAAAAAGTCTAAGGGGCTGGAAGTAAAAAAAGCAGTGATTACTGTGCCAGCTTACTTTGACGATTCAGCACGTAACGCAACTAAATATGCGGCAAAATTAGCTGGCATAGAAGTTCTTCGCCTCGTTAACGAGCCAACCGCTGCAGCGCTTTCTTACTCCATTGAAAAGAACAATAGCAGTGGAATATATGCAGTGTATGACCTTGGTGGCGGAACGTTCGATATTTCGATATTGAAATTGCACCAAGGAGTGTTTCAAGTCCTTGCGGTTGGTGGTGACACCAACCTCGGCGGTGATGATTTTGATCATTTGCTGAGTTCAATTGTGATTGATAAGTATAGAGACAAGACGCCCAAGCAACTAAATTCCTTACTTATCGAATCACGCTCTTTGAAAGAGTACCTAAGCAATCACACTATAGGTATCTTCGAATTTAATGTTAACGGCAAGCCATTTGAGTGCGAAATTACCAGAGAAGAATTCGAGCAGGCAATCAGTTCTTTGGTCAATAAGACTATCAATATAGTCACTCGTACTATAAGTGATATAGATCTTAAAATTGATGATATAAAAGGAGTAATTTTAGTTGGTGGTGCAACTAGAACACCATTGGTTCAAAATTCACTAGTCAAACTCTTTGGAAATAAAGTACTAAATGACGTGGATCCAGATAAAGCAGTTGCCATTGGGGCAGCTCTGCAGGCTCATGATTTAACTTCGAGCTCAAAAGATGGGAATATTCTCCTGGATGTTTTACCTCTATCACTTGGCATAGAAACTATGGGAGGCATAGTTGAAAAAATCATACCAAGAAATACGCCACTGCCAGTTTCAGAAACAAAAGAGTTTACAACTTATATTGATGGGCAAACAGCAATGAAAATTCATGTTTGTCAGGGAGAACGTGAAATGATAGAGGATAACAAATCTCTAGCGCAGTTTGAACTAAAAGGTATACCGCCACTGCCTGCAGGTTCTGCAAGAGTTGAAATAGAATTTACAGTTAACGTTGAAGGAATCTTGACTGTTACTGCAAGAGAAAAAACTACTGGAATTGAGCAGACAGTTAAAGTAAATTCAAGTTTTGGCTTGAGTGAAGCTGATGTTCAAAATATGGTTAACCAGTCAATAAACAGTTTTGACGAAGATATGAAGGCTAGTTCCCTTGCAGGTGCTAAAATTAATGGAAATAAACTCATACACTTGGTTGAAAACAATAATAACCTTTCCACTGATCAAAAGTTGAAAAACCTATTACAAAATGCAAAAAACGCTTTACAAGGCAATGACTTGAATGAAATTAACAGCACTATCGCCGAGTTAGAAAATTCTTCTTTAGAGTTGTGTGAATTAACAAATAGGTAGAAAAAGCTTACACAACCTTGTGCAATACCCTATTTAATCTCAAAGCAACAGGTAACCTGAAATTAAATGGTAACCAATCGACCTTTCCTAATTTAAATGATAAACCAACTATGCTTACACGCCCAATGATATTTTCCATTGGCACAAAACCAACTTCAGGAAACCTACTATCTAAAGAATTATTTCTATTGTCTCCCATAACGAAAAATTGATCGTTAGGTACATAATAAACCGGAGTGTTATATGATAGCTTATTAGAAATGTCATCTACCAAAATCTCATGTTCCTTGCCACTTAAAAGCGTTTCTATATATCTTGGTATGTTACGATTTGACTCATAATCAAAAAAACTTTCAATTTGCCTTCGCTCTACTTTCTGATCATTTAGGTATAATTCTCCCTCTATCATTTGCACTTTGTCACCTGGTGTTCCTATTACTCGCTTAACAAACCTGATGCTGTCATTTCTTGTGGGTTTGAAAACTACTATGTCGCCACGCTTTGGAGGGGTATAAAAAATCCTGCCGCTAAAAATGTTTGGAGAAAATGGAAATGAGTGTTTACTGTAACCGTATGAATATTTACTAGTAAAAATGTAATCCCCTTCAAGTATGGTGCTTTTCATTGAACCAGAAGGTATATGAAATGGCTCGAATAAAAAACTACGTATTGACAGCGCAATCAACAGTAAAAAAAACAATGAAGATAAAAATCTTCCCGTTCTTATCACCCAGTTTTTGCTTAGTTCTTCCAACTTTGTTTTTCTTATAGATTAAGCTTATTATAATACATAAATTAAAAAATGGTAATATGAAATTTTACTTGTGAATGTTATTCCTCTATTCAAAACGATTTTGAAAAGGCGGTTCATTTCTTTCAACGGTGTCATCCAAGTAGCGTGACACATAACTGTACGAACATTGCAATTTGCAGGTGGCAGATGAAAGTAGCTGATGCACATCTGTACGAACATTTGCTTTTGTTAAGGTAATATGGTGTTATGAAAGTAGCTGACACTGGAATGGCTTTGTTGCATCGCTACTTATGAAAGGCTAACTATAGTTAGGATTATAAGCAACCTATTGAAAATCTTGTTTTTTTGCAATCAATCTGATCAAATTTAAGAATAGTAATTTGTTATTTATATTAATAAATTTAATTCTATTGAAAATAGCTAAAGCATTGAAATTCTTGAATTTTAGCCGGATTGGTAAATGGTAGTGAAATTTCTTTTACTCAAATTTAGGTATTCATTGACCGTTCTTGTTATAAATACCAGAATAATAAGCTACTGATATTCCCTATCTTTTTTATCTTTAATCCATCATAGCTAGCGATGCAACAAAGCCCACTGGAATCCAGGTTGTAACCGTTCACGGATTGTGAGAATGAATAAAGAACTAAGCAGTCGTAACTTTTGGAAGGGATTTTGGCCATTGAGACGTGATGTCAAAAATATCGACAACATTCTTTCCACAAATCTTTCTCCATGTTCCGACCAGGTGAAAAAGCTGTTTTTACGATAGCCGTCTAATTTGCCGTTCTGCAAGGTTGTTGATTGACTTCAGGCTTTCGTAAAAACTTCCACACCATATCCTCGGCCTTAACATCTTAATGGCCATTCTCAAACCATTTACAAGCCTTGTCATTTCATGCCCACCCTTTTTGCATTAGTTGTGTAGCATCTTTTAATATTAGCAAGGCCTATAATAGTGCAACACTGCCTTACGTATTGCCAATCCAAATTCTACTTGCTGTAAAATAACACAATCTGCTACATCGCTGCTAATCTCAATCCCTCTGTTTATTGGCCCTGGGTGCATAACAATCGCATCTGGTTTTGCGTATGATAGCTTTTGTGAATCAAGTCCATACAAATAAAAATATTCTTTCTCTGAAGAACTATTATTCATGCGCTCTTTCTGCAATCTCAAAAGCATAATTACGTCAGCATCCTTTATACCTTCAATTAATGAATAATGGACTGAATCTACTTCAGGAAAATGCTTACAAATCAAAGTTGGTGGTGCGACCAAGTTTATCTCTGCTCCAAACATTTTTAGCAATCTTATATTTGATCTTGCAACTCTACTGTGCAGAATATCTCCACATATCACAACTTTGAGGTCCTTTATTTGCTTTTTGTGATTGCTGATTACAAGATAGTCTGCAAGAGCTTGAGTTGGATGTTCACTACTTCCATCGCCTGCATTGATTAGCGAGCAGTTAACATACTTTGCCAGTGTATTAATGATACCACTACTTTTATGCCTGATTATTATGTAATCAGGATTCATTGCATTTAATGTTTTGATCATGTCTTTTAGATCTTCTCCCTTGTTAATAGAAGAAGATCTTATTGGCAAAGTTACAACATTTGCTCCAAGGCTTTTTGCTGCTATTTCAAAAGACGCAAGTGTACGCGTTGAATCTTCAAAGAATAAATTTATTACTGTCTTATTTTCCAAGATATGACTATTTGCAACTTCTTTTTTAAGGTACTGGTTGGCCAACTTAGTCATATTTTCTACATCATCGACTGTAAGGTCTGAGATGTTTAACAAATTCCTTCTCTTGTTCATAGTTTCCTTTTCAACTACTTGAACCTATTCTACTTTCTTACTACCTTTTTTCAATAGACTTCTTGTGCAGGAATTGTTTTGGTGAAAGAACGGAAAAAGATAGTAAAGTCAAAATTAAGTTAGAAGGAAGAAAAAGTTCAGCGAGTCAAGAGTAAGGTATATTAGCATAAATCTTTCATCCCAATGTTTAGTGGCGCTGTGGATTACTTCCACTTACACTCATCCGCTATCATAACAGCCTCAAAAAGATGCTTCTCAAGTTCACTTAGAGGCAAATCACTTTGTGAATAATTTCCCCAAGATTTTAGTATATCGGAAGTTTCAACGCCTTCAATAATAGGATATTCTTGGTTTTTTTTAGCGTATAACTCTTGAGCCTGCTTGCTTACTAAAAATTCCAATAAGACTATAGCATTTTCCCTGTTTTTTGCGTTTTTTGTTACTGCTGCACCACTGATGTTTACCATTACACCGTGATCGTTGCGATTAGGAAAAAAAGCCCCTAGCTTGTCTGCAACATTCTTTTTATTTTCTGATGAAAGAATTCTCGCAAAGTAGTAGCTGTTTACTATTGCAACATCTCCCTCACCCGCTGCTACGGCGTAAATTTGATCAGTATCACCACCACTTGGTTTTCTTGCCATATTGCTCACAATTCCGCTTACCCATTCTTTCGTCTTTTCAAAACCATTATTTGCAATCATAAAAGCAATTAACGATCTGTTATATGGACTTGTAGAAGAACGCACTAATATTTTTCCTTTCCATTTTTCATTTGCTAAATCTTCATAAGTACTTAAGTCCTTAGGGTCTACTGACTCTTTATTGTAAACCAATATCCTAGCTCTTTTTGTAAGACCAAACCAATAATCTTCACTGTCTCTAAATCTTGCAGGTATAACACTTTTTAAAACCTCTGAATCTACTTGAGATAAAAGTCCTCTTTTTTTTGCTAGAATTAAGTTGATTGCATCAGCAGTCAAAAATAAGTCAGCTTCACCACCGTTTTCCATTCGTGAAAGTAGCTGAGAATAATCATCAATGATGTAACGTACTTTAATACCTGTATTTTTCGTGAATTCATCAAACAAAGTACGTACTAATTCTTCTTTGCGGGATGAATAAACATTTACCACTTGTGAGTCATTAGTTCCGTCGTTTCTGTATAAATAAGTAATAACTATCAATATAATTGCTATTAAGGATGTGAATATAAAGGCTTTTTTCATATTGGATAAAAAATAACTTCTTTCAGTTAAAGTTACCAAGATGGTACAACTTTAGCAAGTGTAAAGTTCGTTAGATAAATCATAAAAACTTCCTTGAAAGGCTTCGCCAGCCCACTTATTATAACACTGAAGCTATTTATTTATCTTCGCAATCTCTGCGGTGGATTAATGACAAAAAACTTAATGTATTTGGCGTAAATCATGCTTAATTTTTTGCACTATGTGCACCTTATGTCTTTATAAAATTTCTAAGTTTTTACCTAATATAAGCTGAAATGCGCTATTTAAAACATTAAAAAACGCCGATTTAAAAAATGGATAGTGAATAACTAGCTACCCTAGGGTTTCTTTTGCCTTTTTTTCTGTTTAGTAAATTTCTTAA
>NZ_JAPQLF010000086.1:9967-10166 GCF_028982105.1 Wolbachia endosymbiont of Drosophila bicornuta
GTTTAGAATAAAAAAACGCCATACTTGAAAGTATAATGTAAGTAATTAGCCAACCACGGGGCTTCTTTTGCCTTTTTTTTTCGTTTGGTAAATTCCTTAATATTTATAGCTAAGAGAGCCCAAGAGATGTGTCATCCCAGTGCTTGACACTGGGATGGCTTTGTTGCATCGCTAGCTATGATGGATTAAAGATAAAAAA
>NZ_JAPQLF010000087.1:0-12585 GCF_028982105.1 Wolbachia endosymbiont of Drosophila bicornuta
TATTTATAACAAGAACGGTCAATGAATACCTAAATTTGAGTAAAAGAAATTTCACTACCATTTACCAATCTGGCTAAAATTCAAGAATTTCAATGCTTTAGCTATTTTCAATAGAATTAAATTTATTAATATAAATAANAAATTACTATTCTTAAATTTGATCAGATTGATTGCAAAAAAACAAGATTTTCAATAAGTTGCTTATAATCCTGATTATAGTTAGCCTTTCATAAGTAGCGATGCAACAAAGCCATCCCAGTGTCTGGGCACTGGGATGACACCGAAGGGGCTACTCGGATGACAAACCCTGTCATTCCAGCGCGTGACGCTGGTTTCCATCCAAGACGGCAGTGCTTGACACTGGAATGACAAGAAGAGGGCACTGCCCTCCTTGTATGTATTAGATATAGGCCGAGTTGTGGTCGTGATAAATGTGATCGCTTGCGCAATCGAACATTTTCACAAAACCATTCTCTAGATAAAGATTATATTCGTGATGTTGATCTGATAATACAATATTATCTTGCTCCCCTGAATTGAAATGACTTGAATCTGACAGCAATTCGTAATTTGGATTATCTATTTTACTAATGCTGTTTATTACTTTGCCATTACCACTTGATATAGCTAAACTATAACTATCACCATCCTTCATTATCTTGATGGACACCTTATCTTCAGGTAACACTATAAGCTTCTTTGTGCCACTATCGTGGATTACGAATTTGCCTTTTTCAAAATAGTATTTGTCTTCCGGCAAAGCACCAACCTTATAATCTGATGTGTGCAGTTTGTTCCAAAAATCTAACACAGATTGCTTTTCTGCTCCTTCCGCTCTATCATACAAGGCTTTCACATCATTATAATTTATCGTTACATTTGCCTTATGCTTCCCTTCTGAGTCCTGCTCGTAGCTCTTTTCTATTTTGAGAATTGTGTCTTTTAATACTACCTGTTCTTGCTCTTTCTCCTCCACTGAAGCTGACCTTTTTGCCCTTGTTGGAATTTGTGGCTGATCAGACTGCATTTCACTATTGTCGTTTGATGCAGTTTTCTCTTCAGCAGCTTGTGCAACAACATTAGTAGTATAGCACTTCTCGCAATAGTCCGAATAGGATAAGATATGTGCTTATGGCTATGGTAGAGCAGTAGCATATTATGATCTGTTCGGATTATTGTAAAAAGAGCTATAAACTTAAAATTTTATCTAAATCCAAATTTGCAGCTTCAGTTTTGTCGATACTTGATCCTTGAGAATTGAATTTATGATCTGAATGATGCTCAAAGTAGTCTGCAATTCCTTCCATTAATACTGTAGGTAAAGATTTGCCTCCTGTAGCCAAGTAAGTTAAACCATGTGCAAATTCATGCTGAAGGTTATGAATGCCACCTTGCTGGTAGACGTACATTTCAGCAAAAACGTCAGCTTTCCCTTTGTAGTAACATTTACCACCTTCGTCTCCAAGGTAAGAACCGAAACGCTCGCTTCCGCCAAGGTGAGTGTAATCATCCTTGTCATCAAACATGTAAATTTTAAATGTTTGTTCTGAACTGCCGCGTTCTAACTCGAATGCGTTTTTAAAATTAGTAGCTGTTTCTCTTATCTCACTTTCAATGTTAGCAACTTTACTTGCTCTTAAATTGTGAGAATAAACCTCTACTTTAATATTTAAATCTTCAACTTCTATAACATGTGGCGAATTAAACCCTTTGCCGTTATTGTTGAAATATTCTGCTTTAATTATATTTTTATTTACTTGTTGACTAATTGTCATAATTTTAACCTCTAATTTGCTGATCTTTCAATATCAAGCATAAAGTAATTTCCCTAAAAAAAACGTAAATCCCTGTATTAATATGATTTATATCTTAATAAATAAAGTATAGATAGTTAACTTAATATGTAAAATTTAGAATATGGCTGAAATTCTATACAGCTATATTCCGGAATCACATTGGACAAGGACAAAAGCAAAGTGGTTTATTGACTTTCATTCCACCAAAGCACTATACTAAAACCACGATGGGTAATTAGCTCAGTTGGTAGAGCACTTGCTTGACGTGCAAGCGGTCGCTGGTTCGAACCCAGTGTTACCCACGTTTTTTTTTATGAAAAGATTTTATATGACAGCAGTGCATAACGGTAAACGCTCAGCAGCGCAGTCCAAGCGCTTAATCTATTCCATAATAATAGTTGCGATAACAATGTTTATGGAAATAGTAGGTGGAATAATTTCACATTCGCTTGCTCTATTATCAGATGCAGGGCATATGCTCACTGACCTCTTTGCCTTGGTTTTAAGCTGGTTAGCACATAGGTTTTCAGCTAAGAAATCCGATTTGCAGAGATCATACGGATATCATCGGTTGCAGATAATTGCAGCATTTGTTAATGGTTTAACTCTATTCCTCATTGCAGTAATCATTATAATTGAGTCAATAAAGAGGTTTATTTTTCCAGTCAATGTTGAGTGGAAAGTAATGTTAATAATTGCTACACTCGGTCTTGTCTCTAACATAATAGTCTTTTTTATATTACATAGTAAATGCGAGAGCAATATAAACATAAAAAGTGCTGTACTACACGTTATAGGAGATATTTTAGGTTCTGTAGCTGCTATACTTGCATCTATAATTATCATGCTTACTGGATGGCAAATAGTAGATCCAATCTTATCAGTATTTGTTAGTGTGATAATTCTAAATAGCGGCTATAAAATTCTCAAAAATTCTTGCCATATACTCCTTGAAGGTACGCCTGAGGGTATATCTGCTGAAGAGATAAAAAGTAAGATCACATCAGAATTACCTGAAGTGATAGATGTGCACCACATACATACATGGTCGCTGTCTGATAATTATTTTATAATTACCATGCATGCTAAAATAAAGCAAAATGTGCAGCACACCAATGTTTTATATGAAATAAAAAAAATATTGCTAGATAAGTTCGAGATAGCACACTCTACAGTCGAGATCGAATACGATGAGTGTGCGGATAATAAGATACTTAAACATTGACGTTTTAAATTATTATGCTATTACTAGAGTGTAATGATGTCGAAGGTAAGCTATGATAGGTATTTCTCAAATATAATTTCCTTCAAAGGATTCTAGTAAGCTAAAATTTGTTAGCTACTTTGGAGCTTTTGTCTCGTTAAGCATTATCACTAATCCTGTTAATGTTCTTTTTTCTCTTGGTACTATGTTCTTCAGGTCTGAAATTAAAACTCTTTATATCTACAAAGAAATAAAAACGGCAAAACAGCAAAAAATGAGCAAAAGGGAATATTGGGAAATATTTTTTAAAAACAATACAATCAAGGTAGCAGCCTTCCTCTTGTTTTCTGCTTTCATAACATATCTAACTTTCACTACCACTTTCTTGCTTATTTCGTTACTGGGAACTATACCACTTACAATGCTATTAGTTTTATTGCAGAGTGAACTAAGGCCAAAAGATTTTAACCCATTTACGCTGCTTAAAGCTTCTATAAATTTCTTTTTGGAAGGTATAAAAGAGAATTTACGTGGTATGGTTAATAGTTTTGATGTTAAGCTTGAACATTTACTACCCCATCAATTAAATGATGATATCATTAAAAATATTGATAAATTAAAAGGTAAGTATAGTGAACAAGTACCTGAAGACGTAATCAAAAATGATGAATATATTCAATTCATTGGATATATAAACAATTCATATGAGTTTAGTGATGAGGATAAAGGAAGAGTAATTGCATTTTTAGATGACTTTTGCAAAGATGATCAAAAGCATAGCTCCGGCTTTACAGGTGGGCAGGTTCTGCTTTTAGTTTTAAGGGCTTGCAATGATGGAGACGGAGAAGCCGTTAAGAGTAAAAAGGATGCATTGATTTCTAATTTAATTGATAGCCAAACTTTCTCTAGAAAAGAGCGAATTCCTAACACTTGCTTCACCGGTATTATCTATAGAATGTTAAGCACGCTAGAGGGTATTCATCCTGATCCAGAAATTAGATTTACTCCCCCAAGGGAAATGTTGCTCTCAGAAGCACAAAATAAAGCACGTGAGTTTATGTTAGACAGGTTAAAAAACAAGAAAAACAATAAAGAAATTCTTAAGGCTTGGTATGACGTTCGAAATGGTTATGAAGACGATGAAAGTCAAAAAATAGTTGATGATTTTATTTCAGAAGTAAGTATTCCTTTAATGAGAAAATTATTGAGTATTACTTCTCAATATAGTGAACAAATTGTGCTGACGTTAATGAAAAATATTAGCTCTATAAAGTTAAATAAATTACAATGTTGTGAGCTGGTTCAGCACATGAGAAATAAACTGCAGGAGCATGATTTAGATGACCAAGAAAGTTTACTCGAAAACATCGGAAAAAAAGTATTCTTAGAGCTATTAAATCGAGATCTACTCGAGACAGATTTTTCTCTCAAGGATTCATCTTTGGATGGAGCTAAGAGAATAGCTAATAAGATAATAGAAGAAGTAGCAGAATTTAAATTAAAGGCTGAGAAGACTATTGAAGGTCAGATAATTAGCATGTTAGATGGGTTAAGAATGCTCCCAAGAGAAAAAAGATGTTATAGGGTATATGTAGAACTCAGTAAAAATAACGAAAATGATAAGGAAAAAATAAAGAAAATTTTGCAAGAAAGGTTAAAAGTAACAAAAGCAGCAATGGATGAAATGTTAAAAAAAGGAGCTTCACATAAGCTAGAGTTAGAAATTGAAAGTGTATATGAAGGAAATAAAGATCACGTTACTCAACTTTATGAAAAAATAAGAGAAACAAAAAAGGAATTCATTGAAGATGGTCTTTTATAGCACTTCTCGCAATAGTCCGAATAGGATAAGATATGTGCTTATGGCTATGGTAGAGCAGTAGCATATTATGATCTGTTCGGATTATTGTAAAAAGAGCTATAACACCTCAAGAAGTAGAGAATATAACAAAAGCAAAAATCATAGACTTAAACAAAGAGGACAAAATCACACCGTCAAGCAATTTGTCTCGTAGTTTAAGTGTCAATAATTTGGCAGTACATTATCTATAAAATTTATACTCTTTACCTTGCAGAAGATTCACAATATTTCTGTGGTGTTTTAGGAAGACCAGTGCTCCTATAATTAGTAATGTTAGGAACAAATTCCTCTGAAAAAAAAAGGACCATGCTACAGCCGTTGAAGTAGCACTGAGTGAAGCAAGGGAAGAGCATCTAAAGGCAAGAAAGACTATTATCCAAATTATTACGAATACTAAAGTAATATCGATGTTAAATGCTATCAGTATCCCTAGAGTGGTTGCAACGCCCTTTCCTCCACTGAATTTTAGCCAAATAGGAAACATGTGTCCTAAAACTGCTAAAATTGCAGATACATATATATAAAAATCGTTATTATCACAAAATTGTTGTGCTATATAAACGGCAATAAATCCCTTAAAGGAATCCAGAAATAATGCCAAAGCAGCAAGAAATTTATTTCCCGTCCTTGCAACGTTTGTAGCACCAATGTTTCCTGAACCTACTTCTCTTAAGTTTATCCCTTTTATTCTTGTAATGATTAAGCTAAACGGTATTGAACCGAGTATGTAGGACAGTATAAGGACTACATGCTTTTCCATTATACCAAGAACCTAATTAATTTTATTATTCCTCAGCCTTTTTAGGTAGCACTGAACTTCATCGTTAATCTGATTACTAAACAGTATAAGCGCTGTCATGTTGATGAGAGCTAAACAAGAGAATAAAGTTCCACCGATATTGGCAATAGCCATTATATCTTTAGAAAGACCAGAGAAAAACGCCACAATTATTACCGCTATGCGGTATATCACTATACTTTTTACACCGAATAAATATAGCCACCCCATTTCACAACAATATACAAACGAAATTACTGAAGAAAATGCAAACAAAGGAGCAGCTACTGTTAGAAGGATAGGAAACCATGGAGAAACTGTCTCAAATGCTTTGTGAGTAATTAATATTCCCTCACCAACACCTGTTTGGTATGCACCTGTTATTACTATTGTTATTCCTGTTAAACAGCAAATTAACATTGTGTCAAAGCATGGTTCTATCATAGCGACTAGTCCAGTTCTTACTGGTTCTTCATCTTTAGTTGTTGCATGAGTAATTGAAGCAGAACCAACACCTGCTTCGCTGGCAAAGATTGCCCTTTGAATTCCAGCAACAAATGCTCCTACCATCCCTCCGCCAACAGCATTGAAATCTATCATAGTGGAAAATAATATTTTCAACGTATAACCAAGGTTATGAATATTAAATGCAATAATAATAATACAACTAAAGATGTATATAAGTGACATAATAGGCACTAGTGCAGAAGATACTCTAGCTATCCTTTTAATTCCGCCAATAATCACTAGAGCAAGCAGCGCAGAAATTATGGAAGAAAGAAACCAAGAGTGACCATCTACCCAACTTGAATAGCCAGATAATATTGAAACCATTTGGTTGGTTTGAAACGCTACACTTCCACCAAGACCTGATAATACAAAGAATACTGCATACATGGCAGCCAGCACAATACCAAGTTTTTTAAATCCAAATTCCTCCAGACCATTCCTTATATACTGAAAGGGACCACTAAACAATTGGTCCTGATCTTCTGTTCTATGTCTAAACGCCAACGTTACCTCAGCAAATTTTGCTGACATACCAAAAAAACCTGTAATCATCATCCAAGGCACCGCTCCTGGTCCACCCATTGAAACTGCAATTGCGACTCCAGCAACAGTTCCAAGGCCTACTGTGCTTGAAAGTGCAGTCATAAATGCCTGAAAATGCGTAATATGACCATCATGGTGATTCGTGTCATATTTTCCACACAAAATAGCAAACGCATGCTTAAACATTCTTATGTTGAGAAATCCAAAACGTAATGTTAGAAACATATAACCAAAAACTAGTAGAAGGATTATAAATGGCACGTAAAGGATCTTGAAAAACAGTACTTCATTCATGAAGTTATTTATTCCATTCAACACAGCGTCATAACTTTCGTAAAAACCTGAAGCAGCGTACACATCATTAAACAATAGGCAAAATAACACCATACAAAGCAATCTATAAATCATGTTAATACCCTTTAGAATTGTAACAAGAATCTATTGTATTCAAAACTTCCCTTCTTAGTAGATATATTGCAACAGCATTTGGAATCATAAGGCACATAAACAAACTGTCACCTAGATAAGATATAAATTCTATATTCTTTGACATACAGCTGATATACACTGAAACCACTATAAGAATTTGGAACGGTATCAGTATTTTTTTACTACCAAATAAATACAGCAAAGCAACTTCACAGTAGTAACAATAAGCTATTATTGTGGAAAATGCAAAGGAAAACATCATTAGCGGAAAAACTAACTTGATGAACAAGGGCAAAGCTGTTGAAAATATCGAACTAATTAGTGTAATATCACCCACGTTATCAGTGCTATGCATACCAGTGATAATTATCACAATACCAGTCAAAAATGAGATTAATATTGTGTCTATAAGTGGTGCAATCATTGCAACGTACCCAACTTTAATTGGATCTTCTTCTTTTACAGCTGAATGTGCTATAGCTGCTGTTCCGGTACCTGCTTCGTTAGCAAACACTGATCTTCTCACTCCGGCTATTAATCCGCTCAATACTCCGCTTCCTATAGCTGATTTATTGAAGATATCTTGGAATATTATGGATAGAGCATTCAGCAAATTACTTCCGTTTACATAAATTAAATATATACACATACCGACATATAGCACTATCATAATTGGTGTTAAGCTCGTTGAAACGAAAGCAATGCGCTTTATTCCTCCCAATATTACAATAAAGACAAGCATGGATATAATAATGGATGCGTTGTATTCTAGGAGGTTATTTGATAGTGCTGCTATTTGATTTGCTTGAAATGGTATACCGCCCAAAATCATTGCAATAAGTAGCATAATCGCATAAGTGAAGGCAAGAAATCTACCAGTTTTTGCAAATCCAATTTTTGCAAGCCCGTACTTCATGTAATAAAAAGCCCAGCCAGTTGTATTTTCAGAGCGATAAGTAAATGCAAGCACCACCTCGGCAAACTTTATCGACATACCAAGTATTCCGGTAATTACCATCCAAAAAACTGCACTTGGGCACCCTATTGTGATAGCTATTGCAACTCCTGATATTGTTCCAAGACCAACTGTTCCTGAAATTACTGTTGCAAACGCTTGAATATGAGTGATTATGCCATTGTTGCTGTTATTACACTTTAGATTGAATAGCGTCTGTATTCCATATTTAAGTAACCTAAAGTTAATGAATTTGAACTGGGCAGTACAAAAGATTCCAGTTGCAATTACCCAAATAATTATAAATGGAATGTTGAATATCTTTATATACAGAAATGAATTTAATAGTTCACTTATCTTCAAAATCATGCAGTTTTCTATTTTTTGTTAGCTAACGAGTTTTATATGTAAAATATATGTAAAACCCGATGCTTATTGGAATAGTAAGTGTATACACTATACCTAAAATTGGTAGAGTCATCCAGGGCTTACTGATGAAAAATACAATAAGTACTCCAAAAAATGACACAAATATATAGGATAGGCTTTTGGGAATATAAATATATTTTGCAGAGAAAGTTGGAATGTGACTTATCGAAAAAAATGAAATGGCCAGAAAGTAACAAGCTACGTTTCTTGTGTTAAAAAATCGCTCTATGAGAAGTAAGTATTCACTCTCATGAGATTGAAAGGTAATAATTATTGGTAACAAAGAAAGTAAAGCACACACTGGAGCTGGAACACCAGAAAAGAAAAATTTTTCCCAGTATGGTTGTTCTGAGTGTAGCGAAACATTAAATCTTGCAAGTCTTATTGATATGCAGATTACGTATATCATTACTAAAATCCAACCTATGACTTTGATTTCGTTTAGCTTCCAAAAATACAAAAGAAATGCAGGCGCTGCACCAAAATTTAGAAAATCTGCAAAAGAATCAAGTTGGGCTCCAAAATCGCTAGTTGATTTTAGAATTCTAGCTATTCTGCCATCCATTCCATCTATTACTGCTGCAATGATGATAAAAATTACTGAGAATTCCAATTGTTCATTAAATGTAAATTTAAGTGAAGTGAGACCAGAACATAAACCCAATAAAGTTATAAAGTTTGGGAATAATTTAGTAATAGGTAAGAATCTACTGTTACTTCCATCGTTATTCATATAACGTCAAAAGTAAGCTTCTCTTGAACGTTTTCCTTATTTAAGTTTGCTATAATTGTTTCACCACCAATAACAGTTTGCCCTTCTGAAACTCTGACTTCTGTATCAGCAGGAACATAGATATTCACTCTACTGCCAAACCTTATAATTCCAAACCTTTCACCTGCTTTTACGTTCTGGGATATTCCTAAATTACAAACGATACGACGTGCAATTAATCCAGCTATTTGCTCCACAATAATTTCTTTCCCCTTTTCGTATTCAATTACAATAACCTGCTTTTCATTTTCATTACTAGACCTATTGCTCATTGCGGATACAAACTTGCCTTTTTTATAACTCATTTCCTTTATCGTACCAGATATTGGTATACGGTTCACGTGGACGTTCAAAACACTTAAAAATATGCTAACAAGCGTAAACTTCTTCTCCTCTCCGTTTTCTGCTGATAAAGGATAATTAACTTCTTCAATTTTTGAAATCACACCATCAGCAGGACTTAATATAAGATTCTTATTGTTTGGCACAGCTCTTGCTGGATCACGAAAGAAATAAGTACACAATAATGTCGGAAACAAGCACGTAACGCCAAACCCCCAAGATATAGAGAATGCTATACACGTTACTATAAAGGAAACTACTATAAATGAATAACCTTCCCTGTTTATATTAGGTAAACCAAAACACATAATCTTATTAACAATAACCTATTGTTGACAATTTATCATTTATAATTTCTCATGAAAAGCTTTTTTTAACTGCTTCAGCAAAGTCTTTTTGATACAAGGTAACATTACAGATTGTTATATTAGCACACAGAATTACCGTCATACTGTAACAACCCGTCCAACACAAAATCTAATGCCTAAGTTTAGATCAGAAAACTGATTCTTCTAAAAGTTGCTCACTATCCTCGTCTATTATGATAGAATTATCATGATTTCTGAGTAAATCTCTGATTTTCGTTTCTATTTCATTTGCGACTTCTTTGTTTGTTTTTAGGTAAGTTTTTACATTCTCTCTTCCTTGCCCAAGACGTGTGTTGTTATATGAATAGTAAGCGCCTGCTTTTTCAAGCACACCAAGCTTTGCTCCCATATCTATTATTTCTCCGAGTTTTGATATACCTTCATTGTACATTATATCAAATTTCGCTTCTCTAAATGGAGGAGCAACTTTATTTTTTACAACTTTAACTCTTGTTTCATTACCTGTAATATTTTCTTTGTCTTTTATTACACCAACTTTTCTTATATCAAGCCTTACAGAAGTATAGAATTTTAATGCATTTCCACCCGTGGTAGTTTCAGGATTTCCATACACTACTCCTATTTTCATACGAATTTGATTAATAAATATCAATATACAGTTCGCTTTTGAAACGGCAGAGGTTAGTTTCCGTAGCCCATGACTTAGAAGCCTTGCTTGCAGCCCCATATGTTGATCACCCATATCACCTTCAATTTCAGCTCTTGGAGTTAATGCTGCGACAGAGTCAATAACTATCACATCAACCGCACCAGAACACACTAAATACTCAACAATATGCAACGCCTGCTCTCCAGTGTCTGGTTGTGAAATCACTAAATCATCAGTGCTTACCCCAAGTTTACGAGCATATAAGACATCCAATGCATGTTCTGCATCGATAAATGCGCATGATCCTCCTTTTTTTTGTGCTTCAGCAATCACGTGCAAGGCAAGAGTGGTTTTACCAGAACTCTCGGGGCCAAATATTTCAATTATACGCCCTTTTGGCAGACCTCCAACACCTAGAGCCGAATCAAGCGCAATTGATCCTGTGGATATTGTGTCTATTTTTTCTACAGGGTTTTGCTTCAACTTCATTATTGCACCTTTACCGAATGCTTTTTCAATCTGGCTTATTGCGTTATCTAGCGCTTTTTGTTTATCACTATTTCTTTCTTCTGGGTTACTTGCCATAGATCATTTATTAATTTATATAATTCTCTATGATAATCAAACGCGAATAACCTGCCAAGGTTTTTCTAGTATTTATGTATTATTTCAATGAAAAATATTAACGTTTTCATAAAGCAGATATTTGTTTGCCTTCGTTAGTAACACACTATACTTTAGTGTACGAACGTTGCAATTTGCAGCATAGCAGGTGGTGTCATCCAAGTAGCCAACACTGAAATGACTAAATTCGAAATGGCTACATGAATTTATTGTAAATTACTACCGTATAAGGTGCGATGCAACAAAGCCATTCCAGTGTCAGCTACTTGAATGACACCTCTTAGATGGGTCAGCTACTCAGATCTGCCATGAAAACTGCAACCCTAAATGTTGGAGCACTGTCGTACACTAAGCGCTGTAATGACAATTTTAGTCGCTTCATACACTTATCATGCTAGTCATAACAGAAATAATTTTTACCAAAGATATTTATGAAATAATTGACATAGTTTGGAAATATGTATATTATAGAACATTAATAGTTAGTTAATTTGTAGGTGTAATGTGGCTAGAAATGTTTTGAATGAAAATGAGTACCACGCTTTAAAGCAGTTGTTTTTAACATTTAATATTCAAAAGGAGGATGTGGTAAATTCTGACATTAAGAATATTAAGAAAAAGCTTAGTCAACAATACCGTAAATTATCGTTAAAATATCACTCAGATAAAAACCCAAACAATAAAGAAGCGGAGGAGAAATTTAAGGTTATTGCATTAAATAAGCCATTTTTTGAAGAATTTATAATAGAGCCATTGGAGAAAGGTCTCAATAAAAGAAATAATTTAATAAAAGAATTACGCGGTAAGTTGTGGAGTCGCAGTTATGAAGAATTGCAAAAATACTTAGATGATAAGTGCAGAAATAAACTCTATAATAAGCAGCAGTCAATTAACAATAATGTAACTGCTTATGTAAAATATTCTTCTTATTCAAATCTCTTAGGAGTTCTTTTAGTATCCTTCACATCAATTGCATTTTTAATAATTAATGGTATCAACTATGTTTTTTAAAAATTTTTTTATTTGTGTAATTTTGCAAATTATATGGGCAATAAAAACCCGTTTGTCATAGAAATAGAATTTTATATCAAACAGCTACCACAGCAATTTCTGCTTAAGCTAATGAATATGTGCTTTAAGTCTGTGTGGACGCACATATTCATTAGCCAATTTCAGTTACAGTTGTGAAGATTTTTAAGTATGCAAATTAATTGCTTCTTTAAGTCTTGTGTTAGCAATTACTATAATTTTACGCATTAGGGCTGTTATAGCCACCATACGCGTCAAGTTAAGGGATTGTGAGCAAATTTAGAGAGGTTAAAGTGGATACTCTAGCCCTTCTACGTTTGTCTTTTAATGAAAAT
>NZ_JAPQLF010000088.1:0-8240 GCF_028982105.1 Wolbachia endosymbiont of Drosophila bicornuta
AACATCCTATGCATAATTACAGCTAATTTTCTTGCTACTGCTACAATTGCTTTTTTCATTCCTTTTTTCTTCGCAACCCCAGTTTTTTAATTTAAATGTCCTCTTGGTAACTGTAAGCATTGTTTGTGCAGCTTCATATAACATACTTCTACATTCCGCTGGTCCCATCTTTGATATGCTGCCATGCCGATCAACTTCTCCAGAAGAATATTGCCTTGGTGTCAACCCTATATACCCCAGTTGCGGATTAGCCAACGAAGTAAAGCTTAGAAATGCAGCGGCTGTATGGAATATGAAACAAGCGTAGAAAAAATGTGTACCAAAAAATTTATCGGTGATCTGTGGCGAGTATGCTCAATCTCAAATTTGTTTTTCAGAGAGCCAAAAACTGTCTCAATAATCGATCTTTTTCTTAACAAAATCTTCTCATTTAGCGCCATTAATGAGTTTTTCATACCCTTTTTTATACTGGTTACAAGCTTTAACCCTCTATCGAATAATTCGTGAAAAAGATCTTTTTTGATATATCCTTTATCTCCAAACAATAATCCAGTCAATTTCTTAGTTAAATTTGGCACAGGTATCAACGTTGCCTTTTATCACCGTAACCCCTTGAATTTCGCCAGTTTCATTGATTACTAGATGTACCGAAAAACCACCCATAAGTAGTCTTTCCAATCTTTGCCAACCCTTTGAAAACTTTGTTTCGCGAGGTCCTTTTTGGATGGCAAACAGCGATAGATGTTGCATCTATGTACGAAATCCCTGTCACTTTTGACTGTTCGCAAAACCATTGCATTAAGAGCGCTAAATACCATAAAACCCGCGATTTTAACCTGATAAACCTACTATAGGATGGCAATTTTGGAAACGCTGATTCGTATAATAATTTCAAATAATGCACATAGAAAATTTTAAAATTGTCGCACTTGATATAGCAATATTATGGTAAAAATCTCTGAATGCGTAATCTCTGGCGTCCTGGTTGGTTTTTTGCCACTTGGTAGAAGTTTTTCTGCAAAATTTTCATCGACTGTATTGCAAAAATCATCGACTATACAAAAGATTTCTGTTACTTTCTCTTTCATTGGTAACCTCCTATTTTAGGAATGAATATCAAATACCTTGGAGTTTACCATATTTCCTTACCTTTTCTATTTTTTCTAATTTACAACTGGGGTTAGCAGTGCTGTGAGAATGGTTGAAAGCGCAAAAGAAAACCTCTCGGAAGTTAAAAATATACTGGTCGATGCAGGTTATACAGGAGAAAATTTTGCAACTCAAATAAAAACGATTATTGGAGCAACTGTAGAAGTAATAAAACGAAGTGAATTACATTCCTTTGCTGTATTGCCACAAAGATGGGTTGTAGAGCGATCTTTCGCTTGGTTAGAAAAATGCAGACGATTGTGGAAAAATTGCGAGCGAAAACTTAACACTAGCCTACAAATGGTGGTTCTTCCCTTCATTTCTCTTCTATTGAGAAGATTTTAAACAGGTTCTAAATCTTTATTTTAAAAATGTCATATTGACCACCGGTACCTGAAAATATAGCTCTTTTTACAATAATCCGAACAGACCGTAATATGCTACTGGCCTGCTATAGCCATAAACACATATCTTATCGCATTCGGACTATTATAAGAAAGGCTATACTATTCCAATTGATCAGAGCTATCCATTTCCTTAATTTTTGTAACGTTGTCATAGGAGTACTATAACTTTAGTATCAACTATGTTTTATTGTTTTTGCATCTAAAAAAATTTAGCTTATTCAAGCAGCATTTTGCCTTTTTTTGGATGTAGGGATTTTTTAGGAATTGTCTTCTTGAATTCTATGGTATTTTGTTTAACATTGAAACAAGATTCCAGTGTCAGCTACTTGCATGACATTGTTGGTTAATGTTTTATGGCTTTACGATAGCTATACAACTTATCCTAAAAGCAATATAGTATTTACTATACAATGAATCAAAGATAGTAAGTAAAGTCTATGGAATTTCAAATCGCTACACATTTTCAACCGGCTGGGGATCAACCACAGGCAATCGATAGCTTAATTGCAGGGCTAAATAGCAATAAAAGAGATCAGGTTTTGCTTGGAGTTACTGGTTCTGGGAAAACTTTTACTATGGCAAATGTTATTGCAAGGACAAACAGGCCTGCATTAATTATGGCACACAATAAAACTTTAGCAGCACAGCTTTATGAGGAAATGAAAGGATTGTTTCCCCATAATGCTGTTGAATACTTCATTTCTTATTATGATTATTATCAACCTGAAGCCTATTTACCACAAACTGATACTTATATCGAAAAAGATTCTGCAATTAACGAAAGAATTGAGATGCTGCGTTATTCCACCGTCTGCTCCCTTTTGGAGCGCATGGATACGATCGTAGTTGCCAGTGTTTCCTGCATATACGGTCTTGGTTCGCCTGAGAGCTACCGCAGCATGATCATACCGCTTAGTGTTGGAAATAAAATTCGTATTAATGATTTCCTGAGCAACTTAACTGATCTTCAATACAAGCGCTCTGATGCCAGGTTTGAGAGAGGATATTTCAGAGTGCGCGGCGATATTATTGATATATTTCCTTCCCATTATGAAAATAAAGCTTGGCGTTTATCGTTATTTGGCGATGAAATAGAAGAAATTTCTGAAGTTGATGCTATAACGGGCAATGTTACCAAAGGCGTAAATAAAATCACCATTTTTCCAAATAGCTATTACATAACCCCGCGTGAGGCTTTGTTGCAGGCAATTGAACTAGTCAAAAAAGAGCTGCATGAACGCTTGGATTATTACTACTCGCAAAACAAGATTGTTGAAGCAAAGCGCCTCGAGCAACGCACTAATTTTGATATCGAAATGATGAGAACAACAGGAATATGTAAAGGTATTGAAAATTATTCGCGTTATCTCTATGGAATGGAAGCTGGGGATCCACCACCTACTTTGTTTGAATATTTACCCAAAGACGTAATTTTATTTGTTGATGAGAGTCATGTCACCGTTCCTCAGGTTGGTGCGATGTACAGTGGTAATGAGGCGCGTAAAAAGAAATTGATTGACTATGGCTTCAGGCTCCCTTCCGCTTTTGATAATCGTCCATTAAAATTTGAAGAGTGGGAGGGAGTTAGGCCGCAGACTGTTTACATTTCAGCCACTCCCGGAAAGTATGAGTTGGCAAAGACCAGTAATGTATTTATAGAGCAAGTTATCCGTCCAACAGGGCTTACGGACCCAATCTGCATTGTAAAACCAATAGAGAGTCAAATTGATGATGTAATTCATGAGGCACAAGTGACAATAGGGAAGGGATTTTGTGTTTTAATCACTACATTGACGAAAAAAATGGCTGAAAATTTAGCTGAATATATGAGTGAATTGAATATGAGAGTGAGTTATTTGCATTCTGATATTGCTGCGCTGGAGAGAATAGAAATTATATACAAATTGAGATCTAAAGAAATCGATGTTTTAGTAGGTGTTAACTTGCTGAGGGAAGGTCTTGATATTCCAGAGTGTGGGTTGGTTGCAATTTTGGATGCTGATAAAGAAGGATTTTTGCGATCGGAAACTTCATTAATTCAAACGATTGGTCGTGCTGCACGTAATGCTGAAGGTAGAGTAATTTTGTATGCAGATAAAATCACTGGTTCTTTAGATCGTGCATTGAGAGAGACCGAAAGAAGAAGAAAAAAACAAGAAGAACATAATATATTGCACAATATTATCCCGAAGACTATAATAAAACCTATATCAAACACCTTACAGGAGAGGGCAATAGCAGAACCGAAAGTAAATACTGATAAGGATGATTTGAGAAAGCAAATGATAGAGCGTGCTAAAAATTTGGAGTTTGAAGAAGCAGCAAGAATAAAAAAATTATTGTAAGGTTAAGTAATATATGATGCTATGGGCATAGCATGAAAGTGTAAATAATTTTATTGATATCTTTATATTAATACTTTTTAAACATTTAGTACCATGCAATACTTACAATGGACAAGAAAAACCAACACCAGTGCTCTCAGGGTCAGCTAATAAAACACTTAGGTGGCTGAGAGCAGTGGATTAGGTACGACTGTTAACTTTTTTCTCCTGCAAGTATTGCTCGATCTTAGTAGCATCCATTTTAGTTCTAACAGTGGAAGTACTGGAGTTCGATGAGACTGACGACCTACCACTAGCTTCTAGTTCATCTTCATCACTTCCAGTATCACTAGTCGATTTTTGTGAAGACGATCCTGAATAACAACCACTATCTGCAAAACTTGTAGAAGCGTTACCACCAACTTTTTGTAAATCTGAGAGTAGTTGCTTCTCCTCTTTCTCAGGAGAAGAAAGGAGTAAGTCTAGCTTCTCTTTCCCACCAGGAGTATACAGCAAGTATTTTAACTGTGCATCCTCAAGAGAGTTGGAATCTAGTTTCTTCTCCAGCTTAGGACAAAGAAATGGGCGTAGTTCCTTCTTCTCGTCATTAGTAAGAGGTTTTTCTTGAGGAGAAGCCACTTTTGAGAGTGAAGAATTACGGTGAAGCCATTTTGCTAATTTGTCACGAAATGAACGGTGTGACATATTTTTAGGTTCTACACGAGAATAAATAAGCAAGGATATTATATTGCCTGCCTCAGGAGAGAAAGGTTTGGATATTCGCTCTCCCTCAGGAGACAAAAGTAATGGTACTTTCTCTTCCCCTTTAGGAGAAAGAACTAAAGGTATCAGCTTTTGCCCCTCAGGAGAAGGTGAAAACAGTAGCTCTTTTCCCTTAAGAGAAAAAAGTGAATGCAGTTGTTGTTCATTCTCAGAAGAAAAAAGCGAGCATAGTTGCTTACTCCTCTCAGTAGAAAAAAGAAAGTCTAGTAGGTTTTCCTGTTCACAAGGATCAGAAATCGAGGATAACTGCTTTCCCGCCTCAGAAGAAAGAAGTGAGGGTAGTTGCTTCTTCCCTTCAGAAGAAGAAAAATAATCTAGAAAACACAAAAAAGCTTTTACTGTTTCACTACTAGCACAAGTAGAAAAACCCGCAAGTGGCAGTGACTGTGGCCGCTTATTGTCTACGGGAGGATTTAGATCTTTCCTTGATTCAGATATCCCTGGAACAGTACTAGTAGTGATAGAAGAATTCGACTGTGACCGCTCAAGCGACTCGAAACCACTATCTTTAGAAATTTTAGAATTACGGTCCCAGGGCACATTTGGCTTGCTTACGGCATCTTGTGGCAAGGGTTCTGGAATACCACCATTCGTTTTAGAACGTAATGCTCGTATTTTTGGTCCATTGAGAAATCCGCCATCATCTGGTTCAGTAACAGGAGAAGTCACTCCTGAGGGTGGATTACTTAAAGATGGTTTTTTACTTACAGAACCCTCAGGAGTACTCGCACTTGAATACACCGAATCACGTTCTTGCTTTTTTGGCTTCGCTTTAGAACACTCATCACTACTTTTTCGATCACTTTCATCAGTAACTTGCTGTTTTTCAGATTCCTCATTAGAAACCTCAAGATTTAAGAATGTTGAACTATCCCATGCTCTAAGAGAAGGAATCGATGATGATCCACAGGTCAAAGATAGCTGTAATTGACCACAAGTGGATTGACTTGGACATATTTCTCCGGAAGATAGCCGTGATTGACCACAAGTGGATTGACTTGAATCTATTTCCTCCGGCACCAACTGAAACAGCCCCCTTTTTCCTCCCTCTCTTTCTGATATTTGCCTGGGAGGCCTCTCTAACCCTTCACCACGACTTCGCTTGGGAAACTCCTGTATATGTGATGCTTCAGCTAATAGCGCTCGAGGAAGCTCAGGGTCAATGGCCAGTTCATGGTCTTTGTTGATCACAGAGTTTTTTATTATTTTGGTTATCACACAGTGAGAAATTTCTTTATTAGAAAAGTCTATACCGTATATTCCTCTACTACCAAATACTGGTAGGTGTTTTGGTGAAGTGTAACTTTCAATATTATTTAACACAACCATACCAAAGCTACTATTAATATTATCTACTTCTTCTTTGGTTAAAAATCTATGATAGTTATCACAACTTACAATAGGAACTAAAATTGAATCCTCATTATTTCCTGAATAAGAAGTATGAAAGACATAATAAAGAGGAGGGCATGCTTTACGAATGAAGCCAGCTATTAAATACTTAATCTTCTCAATAGCTGGATCATCTGAGCTAGAAGTTTGAAGATCACGTCCTATCAAACATGCTTGACTTTCTTCTATCTCATTAATGAACTTAGTTTTATCAAAGAGGCTTTTCTTTATATATACACAATTGTCCTTGAATTTCAAGAAATCATCAGTTCTTTTAGGACTATTTTTATAACCTTTTACTGTCGCTGAGAATGACTCTATAAAATACTCTTGTAACCTTTTATCATAGAAACGCATACAATATAGATAAAATTTCCTGTCAAAGCTTTCATCAGATGTATACTCTTCTACATGTTCTAAACCAAAATTTCTTCCCATAGCACCTGTGATGTCTCTCGCAAGCCCATTAGCTAGCAAACATTTTAGATTGAAAACTATACTTTGACCTATCGGCACTGAAAATCTATACTTTCCATTACTATCTACCAATTGGCTCCGATTGAAATTAAAAGGAAATGATTTCATATCAAAAGATAAACTAGCAGTACTTTCATTTCCACAGAATGTTTCTACTATCCTTCCTTTCATATTGTCTAAATACTTCATGCACTGATCAGCATCCATACTTTTATCAAATGAGATAACAATATGATCCTTGTTACGTAAACCTCGATGTACATTTTGTACTTTTAGATTAGTATTAATAATATTGTTATAACAAACACTAATATTAAATGCCTTTACTAATGCTTGATTCATTTCACTCGCACTAAACATAATACCCTCCCTACTTTTAATATACCTTAAAATCTTGAACTGCCTCGACCACTACTTTTACTTTTATTGGATTCATCCCTTCTTTTCCTCTCTTCATCTTCACGCTTAAACCTTTCACCAAAATTCTCTAGCTTTTTCTGATCTAATTTAGTTATATCAACTCTCCCTCCTCCTGGTGCAGTATTATCAAATTGCCTTTTGCCTGAGCCATTATTACTATGCATATTAACCTCTAGTAAAAATATTATGTGACTAGTGTACTAAAAATAAAATTAAGTGCAAGCACTTCTTTATATTTTTTTTAAAAAATTTTATTCACTCTTTTTCATAAAATTCAGTTTTCTAGATTCCAGCGTCACGCGCTGGAATGACACCTGTATTTCTCTTTGCCATCAATCCCTACTCTTTAATGTCATACCAGTACCTCTTTTTCTTGTCATCCCAGTGCCCAGACACTGGGATCCAGTCTTTTTTGTCATCTAAAGCTAACACTAGCTATCCCCTCGATGGTGCTTTTTCTGGTCCCTTTCCTATTGAATCCACATGATTATTAACTTTTACATCATCAATCAATCTTTTTGGTGGTTGAGCAGTACTAGCATTAGACTTTCCATTAGAAGCTTGTTCTTGCTGATTGTCAGATGGAATATTCCGTTGATTATTATTACTCAAATTTATCCTTCTTGACTGTGTACTATCGAGTTTAAACTTTCCACCTCTTTTTTGCTGATCTCTCTTCGGCGTCTGCCCTGTAGGCTCCGGTGGACACACCTCTTTCTTCGGTCCCTCCGGCTTCGCTTTTTTCTCTTCTTCCACTTTTGGTTTTGTTTCTTTTACCTCGCGGATCTCCTCCTTTATAACCTCTTTAGGTATTAGTTCTTTCATAGGTTTTGGTAAAAGATCAAGCTCTGGTTTGCTCAGAGGGACTGGCCTTACAAATCCGGGTGAAATTTCAAAAAGGAAAACTGGCACTTTAGGCTTTTCTCTTTCGTCTAACTTGATTTCTACGTTTTCGCAAACTTCTTTATTTTCTTCCTTTAATGATGTTTTTTCTGCTTTTTTATCTTCTTTTTCTGTAGATGCCTCTACCGCAGCCGCCAACTCAACTCCAAACATCTCTGCGAACATTGTAACAATCCATCCGACAACGGCCATTTGTAACCTGAGTTTCAGATCTTGCAATGCAGTTAATCTTTCTAACGCCCTTGCAAACTCTTCTTCTGATAACTCACCACTGCCTAATTTCTCCTGCAATTCTTTTATCTCTTTGTCCAACCTCTGATTGAAACTTAAATCGCGTGCAAAAATCTTCTTGATTAACTCCTTAAGCTTGTCACGCATAAATTTA
>NZ_JAPQLF010000089.1:0-22754 GCF_028982105.1 Wolbachia endosymbiont of Drosophila bicornuta
TTACTCTTGCTTTGTAAATCAAACCTCTCTTTGTCGTAAGGAGCCATGTTACCTCTACCTGGAAATGCATCTGCTGCCGACTTTTTTTCGTTGTGTTTCTTTATCCATTTTCCTAATAAACCACCCTTTATTCCTAAATCCTTTGCTATTTTTGTAATTGTTTGACCTGCCTTTCTTTGTTCATTTGCCAGCTTAACAGCTTCCAATTTGAATTCTGCCGTATATTCTCTTGCCATTTCTAATCCTCCAAAATTTTATTTTACCCGAAAAAACTCTTTTCTTTCTCTCCACTTTTTCTTGGTAAGGTCAAGAAGCCTATTGTCTAATTATGTACCTAAATTTTATTACGGCACTTTCACTACTACTTTAACGAGTGAGCTACCTTTCTATAAAAGACCTATCGACTGTTGCAATTATAGGCGTAAACAAGAATGATAAAAGAGTACGAGATTGAGTAACTATGTACACTTCTGCTGGCATACCAGGGTATAGGTATACGTTTTTAAACTGAGCAAGCTCTGGTTTTGGTATCACTACACGTACTGAATAATAACGCCCTAGCCTTGGATCATCAAGGGCATCGGGAGAAATATTGCTTACTATACCATTAATTAAACTTAAACGACGTGCACTGTAAGCACTTAAACGAACTTTAACCTTTAGCCCTTCTAGCCCATCAATAGAGACTATGTTGCTATCTTTCTTTTGTGCTGACAGTATCTCTTCTATGTTTCTGGTCTGAATTTTAGCATCTATTATTAGGTCATCATCCGATGGCACTACGCTCATGATCGGAACTCCAGATTGTATAACACCACCTTCAGTATGGTATCTTATATCTGTGACTATCCCATCTTGAGGCGATTTAATTATTGTACGTGCTAATGAATCTTCAGCAACCATCAGTCTCTCTTTCAAGTCTGCAATAGACGTACTAACTTCCTTAAGTTCAGCGTTTGCTCTTTCTTGAGAATCATTTCTCACGTTTATAATTTCTAATTCGTTCTCTCCAATTTTTTGCTGCACTTGAGATATTGCAGAACGGTAATGTCCAACTCTGCCTTCAATTTCAGCAAACTGCTTTTCTAAAGCTAAAATGTGTGGTTTGCTTATATGGCCACTATCAAGTAATTGTCTTTTTGTTTCCAACTCATCAGTTATCAAGTCATATTGCTTATGAGCTGCATTTAGTTGAAAGTTTAGCCCCGCTAATTCATCATTTAACTGCTTTATACGTTGTTGCAGTATGTCTGTTTTTCCCAATATGCTCTTTCTCTGAGAGTTGAACAACTTTACTTGATTCTTTATCGCTTTATTTACAAGTTCATCGTGAGATAATTTTTTAACCTCATCAGGAAACTCGAGCGTGTACAAATCTACTCTGATTGCAAGAAGCCTTGCTTCTGTTGCTAAAAATGATAAGAGCTTCTCTTTGATGATACTTAAATTCGCCTTCTCGTTAACATCACTCAACAAAACTAGAGGCTCATCTTTTTTAACTGCTTGACCCTCTTTTACTAAAATTTTGCTTATTATTCCTCCGCCCAAGTGTTGAACTATTTTTCTATTTGAAGATACAATAACTTCTCCACTTGCATGCACCGCACCGTCAATTGGAGCTATAGCCGACCAAATACCACCTATCCCAAAAAAGATGAGTATTACTACCAGACCAAAAAATAGTGGTCCCCATGTTACTTTCAGGACTTCATTTACGTTATTACTTTCGCGTTTTAAAATAAAATTTATCACTGCATCAATCAATGCAAACGTCTTATCCAAAAATTTTGGGTACTTCTTCTTTTTATTTTTTGCTCCTTGCATATTTATATTATCACCATGGCCAATCAAGCCTGTCAAAGAAAATCCAGCGCTAAGCTTTTTTAACTTACTTATCATAATACTACTGTGAATTTGTGTTAACTCAAGATAACACACAAAAACAAAGAATCTATAATTTAAGCATTCCATTTAGACTGTAGAGCACAAGAATAAACTATTTAGTAACAATTCCTGCATCAACTATGTTTTTAAAATTTTTTGACGTTTAACTTTATTATAACTTTTTCTTTATTTTGTGAATATCTGAGTTACTTATATTATGTAAGAAATCTGTTGCCAACTAGTCAATATTCTGTTAGGAATTAATATAATATAAAGTTATTATGCTTAAATTGGAAAGCAGAAAGTTCCTGGTTACTGGCGCATCAGGCAGGATAGGGCAAGCAATTGTAAAAATTATGCACAAAGCCGGAGCAACTTTATGTATTTCTGGCACAAAAAGAGAAGTGCTCGAAGAAGTTGCTAAACAATATGAAAAAAACATGCATGTACTCCCTTGTGATTTATCAAATGCTGAGGAAGTAAATCAACTAATAAATAGAGCAAGTGAGCTGATGGAAGGCTTTGACGGGCTCGTATGCAATGCGGGTATTACGCGAGACAGTTTATTATTGAGAATGACAGATGAAGCATGGCAAAAAGTAATTGATATTAACTTGAGCTCTACATTTAAGCTGAGTAGAGAAGCATGCAGAAAACTAATTAAGAATAATTGGGGAAGAATTATAAATATTTCCTCAATAATAGGGCTGACAGGAAACGCCGGGCAAGCAAATTATGCGGCGTCTAAAGCTGGAATAATAGCTATGAGCAAATCCATAGCAAAAGAAGTTGCAAGTCGTAATATAACAGTAAATTGTATTGCTCCTGGGTTTATAGATACTAAAATGACTGAAGTTTTAAATGAAGGACAAAAGGGAAAAATATTAGATAATATTCCAATGAAAAGAATGGGAACAGGGGAAGAAATAGCAGCAGGGGTCTTGTTTTTAGCAAGTGATGAAGCAAAATATATAACAGGGCATGTGCTCAATATTAATGGTGGGTTATTTATGTAGCAACACTTATGTATGGACAAATTATAATTTTTACTTTAAAATAGAAAATGTGTAGGTGTAGGTTTAGGTTAATTTATTACTTAGAGGCAAAAAAATGAGCTCTATAATGGAATTTTTTAGTGTTTTTTGCGTAGTATTGCTTTTCTCTTTCTCAGGTTATGCAGCTGACCCTGATATGGATGACACAACTAAAGTAATATGCAATATTATTGGTTATGTTTGGGGGATAGGCGGTCCACTTATGACGGTAGTAATAATTGGTGCAGCTTTGCTTGCAATATTTGGCAGGATGCCGTGGCCAGCCCTCTTTGCTCTTGGCATGTTCTGTGGTGTATTTTTTGGCGCTAAAACTATCATAACGAAAATTATGCCCAACGTAAGCGATGAAGCAAAAACTATGTTGGAAAAGTGTGGACAAAAATAATCCAAAAAGTGCAGAAATGCTTTTTTGTTATCCATTAAACCGCTTCATATCTTCAACTTGCAACAAATAAGGGCTATCTTTTGGTAAAGTTTTAACAGCTAGCTCAGCATATTTTGTAAATTGCTTTAAATCACCTTCAATACAAGCCTTTTTTGTCAAGGCAAAATAATGCATTGCCGTATCAGCTTCACATTTATATGCAATGCTTAAATACTTCCAGACAAAAGCGTTATCTGGTTCTACATTCAAAATCTGCTCCAGGTAAAAAATCGCCTTTTTTGCATCACCGTGTAATAATAAAGTATGAGATAATGCAAGTTTCACTAAATAACTGCTTTTCTCAGATAAATACCTAAGCGATTCCTCATACATTTTTATTGCTTCACTTAAATTTCCGGCCTTGTATAGCATTTCTGCTTTTAATTCATATAGGTATGGGTCATTGCGTGACTCTTGAATCAATGAATTAACTTTAGCAATAGCCTCTTCTATCTTTCCTTGCCTATAGCAAACTATAGCATTTACATACTCAGAATTATTTTCATATTTATTAGATAACACATGAATAGGAGCAAAGAAAGAGTCTAGCTTGGCAACCACACGCTCAAACTTTAGTAACTTATCCGCAAAAATTGGTTTTACGTTGTTTTTAACCTTATAATTTTGTACAGCAAATATACGTTTCTCACTAAGTGGGTGAGTGCGGAAATATTCCTCGGTGTTCTCGTGCTCAATACTTTTAAAATAATCAAAAATCTCTTTCATACCTGAATTATCATAGCCAGATTCATCAAGATACCTTAAAGCATAGCTATCTGCTACACTTTCTTGCTCTTGAGAATAGTTAAAAAATAGCCTTGAACTAAACGCTACACCACTAAGCAAAATTGCACCAGCAACCTGAGGGTTAATGATAATACTAGAAACTAATCCTACCATATAACTAATCATTGCTATCGATTGAAAATAACCCATAGCACTACTCATTTGCAATATATGACCAGCAGATATGTGAGCAATCTCATGTGCTAATATACCAAGCAGGACATAAGGTTTAGCCGAATATTGTAAAAGTCCTAAATGAATGAAAATACTGTTATTGTTAATTACAAAAGCATTAATCGAATTGTCATTAATTATAAAAACTTTTATTTGCTCATGATCAATATCCGCAGCAGAAAATAAAGGTTGCGCTAGCTCTTTCACTATTGCTTCCACTTCACTATCTCTAATAATGTTAATAGAGTAAGCATTATTACAATATGCAAAAAAGAACAATAAGGTCAAAAACTTAGCAACTCTAAACATGAAAATTCTGTGCTTGTATAATTTATAGAAATTCTATATTTTAACACTTAAATTATACAAATTTATAAACGCTAGTTTAAATTTTTAACGTAACTGATAAGTTTGTCGATGGTAGTTAACTTAATTTTATGTTGTTCAGCAAATTTAAGTAACTGAGGTAAGCGCATCATAGAGCCATCATCATTCACTAATTCACAAATAACTGCTGAATGATCAGACCCTACTAACTTCGCCATTTCAACACTCGCTTCAGTATGACCAGCACGTTGTGCCACCCCACCTTTATGTGCAATTACAGGAAAAACATGACCTGGAGTTATGATGTCATCCTGAGTACCATCCTTGTTGATAGCAGCATGTATAGTTTTCGTTCTATCCTCTGCTGAAACACCGGTTGTAATGCCATAACGTGCATCAATTGATGTAGTAAATGCGGTATGATTTTCACCAATATTTTTCTTCTCCATGAAATTAAGGCCCAACCTTTTCATGTGAAATTTAGTCATTGCTAAGCAAACAACCCCTGTACCGTACCTAACCATAAAAGCCATATGTTCCGGCTTTATTTTCTCAGCTAAGACAATCACATCGCCTTCATTTTCTCTATTTTCATCATCAACTAAAATGAATAATTTACCGGAACGAGCATCCTCTAATACATCTTCCACAGAAGAAATACCTGGTAGACTCATTGAAGCATAAGTGCCCTGTACCATAATAATTTACTTAAATTCAATCTTAACTATTTTATACAATTTCTCTCCATTTGGCACTGTCACTTCCACATATTCACCGACTTTTTTGCCGATTAAGGCACTCCCAAGTGGTGAACTAGTAGATATTAACTGCTTTGAAACATCAGCTTCATATTCGCCTACAACCTTATAAACATATTCCACTTCACAGTTATTATCACTTAACATGCTTAATGTCACAGTTGCACCAAACATTACTGAATCACCAGACAAATTTTTTACTTCTATTACTTCCGCATGTGAGAGCTTACTTTCTATCTCCATTATACGGCCTTCAATAAAACCTAACCTTTCCCGTGCTGCATGATACTCTGCGTTTTCAGACAAATCACCTTGATCACGAGCATCAGAAATAGCCTGTATCACAGAAGGTTTTTCTTCCTTTAATTTTTCAAGTTCGGCTTGCATATTCTCAAAACCTTCCCTCGTCATAGGAAATTTATTAATAATGGACGAAGCCATAATCACCACCTAAACGCAATTAAATTGAGTAACGAAATTACTCACAATGTTAAAAATATCACCTTTTATATCATCACTCATGTCATTTGACAACTTTTTTAAAACCCCAGGGTGTACAGTATGAAAATAATTAATAAGATCATGTTCAAATTTATTAATGTAACTTATTTGTATTTTACTTAACTGATTATATAGGTTAGAAAAAATATACATCAGCACTACTTGCTCTTCTATTGACATAGGTAAATGTTGTTTTTGCTTTAATAACTCGACAAGATATTTACCCTTATTCAAGGATAATTGAACACTAGCATCAAGATCAGAACCAAATTTTGCAAAATCTTCTAATTCTCTATACTGAGCTAAGCTTAGCTTTATAGAACCAGCAACTTTCTTCACAGACTTTAGTTGTGCAGCAGAACCAACACGTGAAACTGACAAACCTATATTTACTGCAGGTCGAAATCCTTTATAAAATAATTCAGACTCAAGAAAGATCTGCCCATCGGTAATTGAAATAACATTTGTTGGCACATATGCAGATACATCACCAGCTTGAGTTTCGACAATTGGCAAAGCAGTTAAAGAACCCTGCCCTTTTTTATCAGACATTTTAGCAGCTCTTTCAAGCAAGCGAGAATGTACATAGAATATATCTCCAGGGTAAGCTTCACGACCAGGAGGACGTCTTAGCAATAAAGACATCTGCCTATATGCCACAGCATGCTTAGATAAATCATCATATATAATCAAACAATGCATTCCATTGTCACGGAAAAATTCCCCAATAGTGCAACCAGCATAAGGTGCTAAAAATTGCATAGGCGCGCAGTCAGATGCACTAGCCACAACTACAGTTGTATACTCTAATGCTCCGCTTTCTTTCAGCTTATTTACCACTTTTGCTACTGTTGAAATTTTTTGCCCAATAGCAACATAAACACAGTAAACTTTTTGATTTTCGTTTACCTCATCGTTAATCTTCTTCTGATTGATAATAGTATCAAGCGCAATAGTAGTTTTACCAATTTGTCTATCACCAATAATTAATTCACGCTGCCCTCTACCTATTGGAATTAGCAAATCTATAATTTTAATTCCTGTTTGCAGTGGCTCATGCACAGACTTACGATCAATAATGCCTGGCGCTTTAGATTCTATATCCATTCTGTTTTTGGCTCTAATTTCCCCACCGTCGTCCATAGGATGGCCCAACGCATTTACAACTCTCCCTAACAATTCATGCCCTACAGGCACCTGCACAACATCACCACTACATTTTACAACGTCCCCTTCTTTCACATCACGGTCATTACCAAGCACAACTATTCCAGCCGTATCATGATCTAAATCGAGAACTATTCCTTCTACACCACTTGCAAAAAATACCTTTTCACCGAATTTTGCTTTTTCCAGCCCATAAACCAATGCGATACCATCTGTTACTGAAATTACTTCACCTATATTTTCCCGCTTTATAGGATTATCAAACGTCTCAACCTTTTCTCTTATTATACTTGCTATCTCAGAAACATTCATACTGTTCTTCATACAAAATTCCTTACTTTTAATATTTCCATTTTACTTAAGTCAACTAACCTATCCAAGTAACTTTTTAGCGAAGCATCGATCAAATTAAAACCATACCTAACTAAGAAGCCACCTAGTATAGAAGGGTCAACCACATTGCTTACTTTTATTATTTTACCAAGAAAGCTCAAAGATTCAGTAATTATTTTTATATCAGATTCCTTTAAAGTTTCTGCTGACTTTATAGTAATTTCGAATTCATTTTCATTTTCCCTTGCAAGACTTAAGAATTTTTCTAATATAAGGATCAATAAACTAGAGCGTTTATTTGCAAATATAACCATAATAAATTTTACTAAATTCTCACTCAAGTGCTCATTTATAGAAAGCATCACTTCTTTTTTGTGTGCAAAAGAAATCATAGGATGAGATAGGTACACAAAAACATCACGTTGATCCTTAAAAAAAGCCAACAAAAATTCTACTTCTTTCCTTATAATACCTAACCTGCTTCCTGAGACATGAAATAGCACTCTAGCGTAAGATGAAACTAAATTATTGTATTGGGTCTTTTTCATATTAAATCCAGTAAATCTAAATTAATTCAGCTACAAATCTTTCATTCTTCAATCCAAGCATTTTTTATATAAACAGGTCTTCTCTTTAAGGAAAGAAAATATAAATCATATCTGACTGAATAATCTAAAAAACTAAGGTTTTTACTTAAGAAATACTTAGAAGAATTTATGATAGACTGACATTGAAGATGAGATATCGGTATTTCTTTTCCAAGTAAACTTGTTTTAACTTCTATAAAAATCAGCTCCTCTTTTTTAGATACAATTAAGTCAATTTCACCGAACTTACAACGGTAACGGCGTTTTATAACATTATACCATTTCAGTTTTAAATATACTAAAACTAATAACTCGCCAAAGTAACCTACAAAGTAGCGTAACCTACTTACCACAAGAAGAACAATTATGATAACAATTAACTTTGTGTAACTGCTTTGCCTCCTTCTTTATTTTTACTATAAACCTTACCTCTTGCTGCAATATCCCTATCAACCAGTTCTATCACTGCCATTGAAGCGCAATCACCCTTTCGAGTGCTAAATTTTATTATTCTAGAATACCCACCTTTACGATCTTGATAACGGCTGGCTAAGACGTTTAATAACTTATCAACTGCTAACTTACTATTATGAAGGCGTGAAAGCAAAAGTCTTCTACCATGTAAAGTATTCTTATTCTTAGCAATTGTAATAAACTTTTCGACATATGGACGAAGTTCCTTAGCTTTTGGTAAAGTAGTTACAATCTGCTCATGGTTAATTAATGAGATAGATAGATTCTTTAACGTCGATAATCTATGTTCAGTACAACGAGATAGTTTACGTTTTTTTATTCCATGTTTCATATATCACCTAATCTTCATCAGTATGTTGTTTAGCCAACTCATCTATATCCTTAGGTGGCCAGTTTAGCACATTCATACCCAAAGACAAGCCAAAATTAGTCAAAACTGCCTTAATCTCATTCAAAGACTTTCTGCCAAAATTAGCAGTTCTTAACATTTCACCTTCTGTCTTTTGCACAAGATCACCTATATAAGTGATGTTTTCGTTTTTCAGACAGTTATGAGACCTGACAGATAATTCCATTTCATCTACCTTACGCAATAAGACAGGGTCATAACCCAAATCTTTAGCACCACTAGACGAAGAAACCTGCGATTTTTTATAACTTACATCAGAACTAATAAAGGGCTGAAGCTGCTCCTGTAATATTCTTGCAGCAGAGTCAACAGCTTGACTCGGAGAAATTGTACCATCAGTTTCAATTGACAATATCAGCTTATCCTTATCAGTCACTTGGCCAACACGACTGTTCTCTACCCTGTACGAAACCCTGTTGACAGGGCTATACAAAGCATTAACTGGAATAAAACCAATTAAATCCTGTTCACTCATAAGCTTCAAAAGTTCGTTTTCTTTATACTTAATTACAGGAAGATAACCTTTTCCGCTAGCCACATATATGGTCATGTTAAGCTCTACATTTTGCCCCAGCGTACATATTAATAAATCCTTATTAACAATAGAGCATTGATCATCAGTTTCTATCATCCCAGCTAATACCTGGCAAGGCCCTTTAGCGTTTAAATTTAAGCATTTATTAGAAGCACCATTTAATTTACACCTCAACATGCCCATATTTAACACTATATCAGTTACATCTTCTCTCACCCCTTGAATTGAAGTAAACTCATGAGTTACACCTTCAATTTTTATTCCATAAACAGCACTACCTTTAAGAGAAGATAACATTACACGTCTTAATGCATTACCTAATGTTAAAGCAAAACCACTTTCCAACGGTTCTAGCACTATATCACTTTTTTCACTTGAATCATCTGATATTACCTTAACTGAACTAGGTTTAATCAACTTATCTAAATTGCTACAGAGAGACACATCATTATTATAATACATAAAACAACCTTTTCAAATATCCTATACTCTTCTTTTTTTTCTTAACCTGCACCCATTATGAGGAATTGCGGTTTTATCTGCAATTGAAGTCACAGTCAACCCACAGCTCTGAAGTGCTTTAACCGCAGCTTCGGTACCAAAGCCAGGACCACGAATTATTACAGAGACAACCTTCATACCAAATCTCTCTATTGCATTCTTCGCAGCAGCCTCCGCAGCCTTACCTGCAGCATAAGGTGTGGATTTTCTCGAACATGAAAAACCACATGCACCCACAGAAGTTTGACATAGCGTATTACCATGAACATCAGTTACATTTACAAAAGTATTATTAAAAGTTGCACGAATATGGACAACACCAGTAATAAACTCCTTCTTACTCTTACCAACCGTTTTGACTTTTTTCATTAAAACTCACAATAATAACAAATTTTATTTTTTCCCAGCAATAGGCAACCGAGATCTACCTTTACGAGTCTTAGCATTAGTATGAGTCCTTTGCCCTCTCACAGGTAAACCTTTTCTATGTCTCACCCCTCTATAGCATCCCATTTCCACTAAAGATTTTATGTTCATAGCCACTTCTTTTCTGAGCTCACCTTCTATAACATAATTTTGTCTAATGAAACTGCTGATCTTTTCTATATCTTCATCTCGTAATTCTGAAACACGTTTGCGCTTATCAACTTCGCAAGCGTGACAAATTACATTCGCAGTAGCAATACCTATACCATATATATAAGTTAATGCAAAAGGAACACACCTCCTCACTGGAATATTTATGCCTGCAATACGTGCCACTGGTACCTCGATACTTTATTAACAACAACTCTTAATTTATACCATAAAACAACTCAGAGTCAAACCAAATTACAAGAAATTTTACTTTCAATCTCTTGCGTTACCTCATCAACACTCAAATTAGCGTCAATTGTTAATAATTTGCCTTTATAATACTCGCGTAAACCTTTCATTTGAAGGTGATATTCACTTATTCTCTTATTAATTGCAGACATATCAGCATCATCAATTCTTTTCTCTAACCTCGTACTTTTACATTTAGCACAAGTAGTACTCTTAAAAGAAGATACACTATATATGCTTTTACAGTCCAAACACGCGAGACGATTTTTTAACCTATAGATTGCAATATTATCGTCAAGCTGCAGCTCAACTACAATGTCAACATCCCTATTATATTTTTCTTGCAAAACTTGAGTCAAAAAATGAGCCTGGTTTAAATTTCTCGGAAAACCATCTAATAAGCAATTATCATCCACTAATGCAAGCTGGTCACGTAATAATCCACATATAATTTCATCTTGAATTAAATTACCAGATTCCACGGTACCCTTTATTTTTTTACCTAACTCACTACTGCTAGATATAATATTCCTTAATAAATCCCCTACTGAAATTAATTTTAAATTATATTTTGCTATTAACAAGCTTGACTGAGTACCTTTACCAGAACCTGGAGGACCAAAAATCGTAATGATCATCTTACTTTCCTCGTTTTAGACTCATATTTCTTTATCCAGTTGTCGTACCTATTTGAAAAAATATAAGATTGTATTTGCATAATAGTATCAGTAATAACGTTCACTATAATCAGTAAGCTCGTCCCACCAAAAATAAATGGTATATCATAATAATATCTCATAACTTCAGGTACAGTACATATGACTACCAAATACGCAGAGCCAATGAATGTCAACTTAAAAACTATATCTTGAAGGTAATCAGAAGTATGTTTCCCAGGCCTTCTACCAGGTATAAAACCACCATTTTTTTTAAGAAAATCTGCGTTTTCCTCTGGATTAAATATAAAATTGGTATAGAAAAAATTAAAAAATACTATCAGCACCAAATAGGCTACAATATATACTACTTTATTTGCCATAAAGTAATTCAAAATAAAATCAGAAAAAGCGTGCCCCTTATAGAAATTTGCAATTGAAATAGGTGTCAATAAAATTGCATTAGCAAAAATGGTTGGTACTACACCAGACAAATTAATCTTCAATGGAATATAAGTAAAATCGTCATTATGTAATCTTTTAAATTGCTTTTTAGGATGTTGAACAATAACCTTTCTATAAGAAGACTCTACAAAAATGACTAAGAGTAGCAGCAAAAAAAACAATACCAAAACAAAAAGGATAATAAATAACGATACGCTACCGTTTTTATTTAACGTTAACAAAGATGACAAAGCGCTGTGTAACTCTGATATTATACCCGTGAAAATGATTAATGAGATACCATTGCCTATACCGCTAGCGCTGATTCGTTCACCAAGCCATATTAAAAGCATAGTTCCACCTAAAAGGCTGAAAACACCTATTGTACGAAACATAACACCAGGTTCGATTACAACCAATACCCCTTCCCTATTCATCCCTTCCAATCCAACCAAAATTGGAATTGATTGAAATACACAAATTACTATGGTCAGATAGCGTATATAAGAATTCATCTTTCTACGGCCTGACTCTCCATCATTCTTAACTTCCTTCATTCCTTTAATCGCAGAAGAAAGTAACTGAATAATGATAGAAGCCATTATATATGGCATAACGTTCAATGCTAGAATTGTCATTCTAGCCAATGCACCACCAGAAAATAAATTAAATACTCCAAAAACGCCTGAGCCATCTTTGGGAAATATATCATTAATTACATCAAGATTAATTCCAGGAATAGGCACATAAGTACCCAAGCGATAGCAAATTAAAGCTATTAGCGTAAAAAATATAAGCTTTAATAAATCGCCTTTATATAACAACGTAGGATCCAAGCTATTAAATGCTGATTTATTGCCCATGACTTACGATAGTATTTCCACACTACCACCAACTGAAGCTACAGATTTTTTTGCAGCTTCTGACGCAAAATCAACATGAAACACAAATTTTTCGCTCAACTTACCTTTATTAAGAAGTTTAATTTTATCCTTAATAGACTTTATAAAACCTAATTTATACAGCCTCTCCTTATCTATAACAGAGTCTTTCACTATTTTTTTAGCTTCCATTAAGCGCTGTATATCGCCAACATTAATTATAGAGTATATGCTCCTACGTATAGGCTTAAAACCTCTTTTAGGCAAACGAGTATATATAGACTGTTGTCCACCCTCAAAACCATTTATAGAAACTCCACTTCTAGCCTTCTGCCCTTTATGCCCTCTACCGGATGTTTTACCTTTACCACAACCGATACCTCTACCCAGCAACTTAGGCTTCTTTTTCTTAGATAATTTAGTAAATATAGAGTTTAATTTTACAGCATTATTCATACTTTACCTGTTTCCAACTATCTCGCTAATCTTTTTGCCTCTTTTGCTTGCTACCTGACGAGGAGATAACATACTATCAAAAGCCTTAAACACCGCACATATAACGTTATGAGGATTATTTGATCTAGTGGATTTAGCTACCACATCCTTTATACCTAACACCTCAAAAACTGATCTAATCGCTCCACCAGCAATAATACCTGTTCCGGCTCTTGCGGTTCTTAAAACTATCTCACCAGAACAAAATTTAGCTTTAATATCATGATGCAAAGTTCTACCTTCACGCAAGTACACTCTAATCATTGATTTCTTTGCAGCATTTACAGCTTTGACTCTTGCTTCAGCAACTTCTGCGTGCTTACCTATTCCACACCCTACCCTACCCTTCTCATCGCCAATAACAACCAAAATTGAAAATGAAAATCTTCTACCACCTTTGGTAACCGTTGTCACTCTTCGTACCGAAACTAAAAGCTCTGATAAATCATTATTATTTTGTAAATTCTTTATAGCCATATTCAAAACCTTCTAAAATTCAAATCCAGAACTTCTTAAAGCCTCAGCAAATTGAGAAACTAATCCTGTGTATTTATACGCTCCACGATCAAACGTAAGCTGCTGCTCTAATTTCATGCCAGACAGACGCTCAACCATTAAAGAAGAAACCTGTTTTATAGTTTCGGCGTTGACTTTCCCTTTACATACATCCTTAATTTTAGCATCCAAAGTAGAAGCTGAAGTGAGAGTTATTCCTTTTACATCATTAATTAACTGGACATAAAAATGCCTATTAGATTTAAATATGGATATACGTAAACGTTCAGCGCTCTTGTCAAGCTTCGCTCTATTACGTAACTTCCTTTTTTCAGAATTACTTAAAAAATTATACGATCTTTTCATTTTTATTACTTCTTTTTACTTACAACCTTACGCAGCATAAATTTGCCTTTTATTACAACACCCTTACCTTTATAAGGATCATATTTTCTAATTTTGCATATATCAGACGCCACCATATAGACCTTCTGCTTATCCATACCACTAACTACTAAGTGAGTTGGCTTTATGCACTTAATCTCAACATCTTTAGGCACTTTATATTTAACATTATGGCTATAACCAAGATATAAAGTCAAATACTTGCCATCACACTCTGCCTTATACCCCACACCGTTAATCTCAAGATTAACAGAAAAACCATCAACCATGCCGTTAATGATATTATTAATATTACTCCTATAAGTGCCCCACATAGGCTTTATTTTATCATAATTATCTTTATCTTGATCAACAGAAAGCAATAGCTGATTATCAATAATCTGACACACAACATCCCTGATCAAGCTAACTTCCCTTTCAGCCTTAGCACTCTTTATTAACATACTACCATTATTATATTCAACTGAAACACCAGCAGGAATATTGATAGGAGCAGCACCTATACGAGACATGAATTTCTCCTATTATTTAAAACACACGACACAAAACTTCTCCACCAACCTTTAACTTATGTGCATTATAACCAGTCATCACTCCTTTGGGTGTCGATATAATAAAAATACCAAGACCATCATATGCTTTAGAAATGTCCTTATACTTAGAATAACGACGACAACCAGGCTTTGACACCCTAACTATGTCACTAATTACAGGTAACTTCTCATAATACTTCAATTTTACAATGAAAGAAGGTAAATTACCTACAACTTGCTTTTCATAATCAAGGATATACCCTTCCTCTTTTAAAATCTCCAATATAGAAGAATTCATCTTAGAAAATAGTACCCTTGTTGCCCTATGCATTGCCAATTGAGCATTACGTATCCTTGTTAAAAAATCACCAATACTATCAGATAAAGCCACAATATACTCCTTATATTATATTTACCAACTAGACTTTGTAACTCCTGGAACTTGCCCAAAAGAACATAAATCACGCAAAACAATTCTACATAAACCAAATTTTCTATATACTCCTCTTGGTCTCCCAGTTAAAGCACACCTATTTCTAATTTTGGTTTTAGAAGAATTTCTAGGCAATTTTTTAATTAATTTATTTTGAGCTGTAAACCTTTCTACAATAGACAAATTCTTATTATTTATTATAGATTTCAATTTTTCTCTTTTTTCTTTATATTGATCGCACAACTTTATTCTGCGAAGATTTCTTTCTATCATAGATTTTTTTGCCATACATTTCTCCTCTCAATTAATCAAAAAAAGGAAATCTAAGAGCGAGTAATAATTCCTTTGCTTCCTTATCACTAACTGCACTTGTTATAATATCAATATCCATACCTCTAATTTTACTTATTTTATCATAGTCTATTTCTAAAAACGAGATATGTTCCTTTATACCAAAGGAAAAATTACCATTACCGTCAAATTGCTTCACACTAAATCCTCTAAAATCTTTTTCCCTTGGCAAAGCAATATATATCAATCTTTCTAAAAACTCATACATTTTATCTCTACGCAAAGTTACTTTGCAACCTACTGTAGCACCTTTTCTGATCTTGAAGCCAGAAATAGATTTTTTTGCAAAAGTTGATAAAGGCTTCTGCCCAGCAATCAAATATAGGCTACCAAGTGGTTCATTTATTGCTTTACTATCTGTAGCAGCATCTCCAACGCCCATATTGATACACACCTTGACAAGTTTAGGCACTTGCATTATATTGCCGTAATTAAACTTATCCTTCAAGGACTTTACTATGCTATCTTTATACAATTCTTTAAACATATCAACCTAATCTATCACTTCTCCAGAAACTTTTGCAAAACGGACTTTTCTACCGTCTATAACCTTAAACCCCACTCTAGTTGGAGTTTTATATTTAGGGTCCAATGTTGCAACGTTGGATATATCAATAGCTAACTCTTTATTTAATATACCACCACTACTACCAGCTTTTGGTTTAGTATGTCTCTTATGCACATTCACTCCAGAAACAATTATTTTCTTTTTAGCATCACGCGCTATAACTTTGATTACCTTACCAATTTTTCCCTTATCTTTACCAGTTAAAACTATAACGTCGTCACCACTTTTTATTTTAGCACTCATTATAAAACCTCAACAGCTAATGACATTATCTTCATAAAAGAACCAGATGATAACTTTTTTACCGGACCAAACACCCGAGTGCCAAGTGGTTCACCTTGATCGTTAATCAAAACTACAGCATTGCTAGAAAAACGAATTACAGAACCATCAGATTTTCTAATAGGGCTTTTCACCCTCACCACAACTGCTCTATATATTTTTCCCTTCTCAACTTTCCCTCTTGGAGTGATAGATTTAGTAGATACAATAACTGTGTCACCTATAGATGCAGACTTTCTACCACCCAATAAACCAATACAAAGCACTGCACGCGCGCCAGAATTATCAGCTACTTCCAACAATGTATTTTTTTGAATCATATAAATATCCTATTCAATGTGAGCTATTAACAATAACCCATTTTTTAGTAGTAGAAACAGGCTTGTGTTCTTGTATTAAAACCTTGTCCCCTTCTTTACAACTATTATTCTCATCATGTGCTGTATACTTCTTGTATTTTTTTATAACCTTTTTATACAGCTCATCCTTATACACTTGTAATACCGAAACCTTTACAGTCTTATCACACTTAGCCTTAGTTACAGTACCACAAAAAACCTTTTTAGGCATTCTTTTCCTCTCTTCTTCTTTTATTTAATGTAGTTAAAATACGAGCTATGCTCTTTCTTATTAAGCTAAAACGCGAAATATTGTTGCACTGGCCCAGCTTCTTTTGAAAAACCAAATTAACAAACTCTTTTCTCAAATTCACAAGAATTTCATGCAATTCTTGCGAGGACCTCGATTCAATGTCAGCTATATCCATTGCAACTCCATTTAATTATGATTAGATACAAATTTACACTTCATAGGAAGCTTAGCAGTTGCCTTTTCAAGCGCCAATCTTGCTAAATGCATGGGAACATCACTGCTAATTTCAAACAACATTCTACCGGGCTTAGCTTTAAATACCCAAAACTCAACACTACCTTTCCCTTTACCCATACGCACATCCGCCGGCTTTTTACTAACAGGGGTATCAGGAAAAATTCTTATCCACACTTTACCAGAGCGTTTTAATGTTCTAGATATTACACGCCTTGCAGTTTCAATATGCTTAGATTGAATCCTACCTGCTTCCATAGCCTTTAGACCATAATCTCCAAAAGATAATGTGCTACCACCTTTCGTGTTACCCTTAATTCGTCCTTTAAATACTTTTTTATATTTACTTTTTTTAGGAATAAACATTTCAATATACCTAATTAGTTACCAATATAAACCCAGACCTTAACTCCTATGATGCCATATATAGTTTTTGCTTCAGCAAAAGCATAATCTATATTAGCACGTAAAGCATGCAAAGGCAAACTGCCTTCTTTATACCACTCAGTACGAGCTATCTCAGCTCCGCCAAGGCGCCCAGAACAACTTACTTTAATACCTCTAGCACCCATCCTAAAACAACTTTGAATAGCTTTTTTCATCGCTCTTCTAAATGAAACCCTTTTTTCTAACTGCTGTGCAATGCTGTTTGATATTAAAACTGCATCTATTTCAGACCTTTTAACCCCTACTACATTCACTTCCACATTATTTTTTACTTTTTCAGCTACCTTTTGCTTTATCTTCTCAATATCCGAGCCTTTCTTACCTATTATCACTCCAGGTCTAGAAGAATGTATTATTACAGATACCAAATCGATCGTACGCTCTATAATTACTTTAGAAACACCAGCATGCTTAAAAGATTCATTTATATAACTGCGAATAGATAAATCTTGATGCAACCCTTGTTTATAACCCTTCTCAGCATACCAAATAGATGACCAAGTATTAATTATTTTTAACCTAAATCCTTTAGGATTAACGTTTCCCATATTTTTGCACTTTCCTTATTAATTTTCTATTTTTATGAATCATATAATTTCCCCCAATTTTACAGTTATATTACTATAACGTTTACTAACTCTATTAGCTCTACCCATAGCTTTTGGACATACCCTACGCAAAGTAAGAGACTTACCTATTAAAATTTCTTTTATATATAAATTATCGATATCCAATCCATAATTTTGAGCATTAGCAATCGCAGAATTTAATACCTTCCTTATAAGACCTGCAGCTTTCTTTTCACAAAATCTTAATTGCACAGTGGCAAAAGAGACTTTTTTATTACGTACTAAACCAGCAACCAAATTCAATTTACGAGGAGTTGATTTTAAAACCCTAGAACCAGCTTTAACTATTACATCTCTGTTTTTCATATCAATTACCTTCTTGTCGCCTTTTTATCACCACTATGCCCAGTAAATTTACGAGTGGGTGAAAACTCACCAAACTTATGACCTATCATATTCTGGTCATTAACATTCACAGGAATGTAATCCTTACCATTATAGACAGCAAACTTTAAACCTAAACAATTAGGAAGAATTACAGAAGCCCTGGAATGAACTTTTATAGCCATGTTAACAAACCCCTTGTTTAAAGCATTATTCACCGACTTTAATATAGAAGGATGACAAAAAGGAGGCTTCCATGCAGATCTACTCATAAACTAACCTTTCAATTGTTTTATATACTTATCACTAGATTTATTTCTCCTTCGAGTTTTCTTTCCTTTTGTTGCAACACCCCAAGGAGTAACAGGATGACGACCACCAGAGGTTTTTCCTTCCCCGCCTCCATGAGGATGGTCAACCGGATTCATTGCAACTCCACGTACAGTAGGTCTAATCCCAAGCCACCTACTTCTCCCAGCTTTACCCAACTTTCTATTCTTATGGTCAGGGTTAGATACTACACCAATAGTAGCCTTGCAAGAAGATAAAATCAACCTAATTTGACCAGACCTGAGTCGTAATAAAATATATTGGCCATCACGACCAACGATTTGTGCATAACAACCAGCAGCTCTAGCAATCGCAGCACCATTACCTGGCTTCAGCTCAACATTATGAACGAAAGAACCAACAGGTATATGCTTGAGTAGTAAACAATTCCCCGGCAAAATATCAGCATCATTCCCAGCTGTAACAACATCACCTGGCTTCATACCTTGAGGAGCTAATATATAAGACTTAATATCACCTTCCTTATATGATATTAACGCCAAAAACCCACTTCTATTTGGGTCATACTCTATTTTTTCAACTATACCTTGACCACTTCTATTACGCTTAAAATCTATCACTCTATACTTCTTTTTGTGACCACCACCCCTATGACGAGTTGTAATTTTACCATGATTATTTCTTCCACCACTGGACTTTTTACCGGATGTAAGAGACTTTTCTGGCTCATCTTTTGATAAACCAACTTTACTTACTAACACAGTCCCACGAGAAGACGGAGTAACAGGATTAAAAAATTTCATACCCATACTAAACGCTCATTATATCTAATTTTTGACCATCCATCAAAGAAAAATAAACTTTCTTTTTCTGTTTTTCACAACCAATCACACCACTAAAACGCCTATATTTAGGCTTAATTCTAACAACATTTATAGAAGAAATTTTAACATCAAATAGAGACTCTATTGCCAACTTTATTTGACGCTTATTTACATTTACAAAAACATACAAAGAATATTTATTAAACTTCTCCCTCAAAAAAGAGGCCTTTTCTGTAATTATAGGAGATTTTATTATATTATTATATTTGATCATAACAATCTACCTTCAAGATGCTTTAAAGTATCCTTTGCCAACATCACGCATTCGTGATTCAATATATCAAAAACATTTAACCCAATAGGTTTGATTAAGTCTACATAGTGCAAGTTTTTAGCAGCACGCAACAAATCATCTCCATAATCACCAACTATCAAAAAGGAAGAAAATTTAAAATTTTTAATACATTTACACATTTCAGACGTTTTCTTCACATCAATATTTAAATTATCCAGAATAATTACTTGATTATTTAAATACTTTAGAGATAAAGCAATTTTTAAACCAAATTTGCGTACCTTCTTATTAAGAGAATAAGTATGACTCCTCACAACAGGGCCGAAAATAATCCCACCACCTCTAAATTGAGGAGATCGCAAGCTCCCTTGTCTTGCCCTACCGGTACGTTTTTGACCATAAGGTTTAGCTGTTGTACCAGAGACATCACTAATACCTCTTGTTTTATGAGTACCAGCTCTTCTCTTCGCTAATTGCCATCTCACTATATCATGCAAAATACTCAATTTTTGCTTAGCAGAAAATATCAAAGGATTGAGCTGAGCAGTACCTACATTATCATTAGATAGATTAACTAAATTACATTCCATAACTAACTTACCAAATTACTAGCATCATCATTTACATCTAACAGTAAACCTACCGGAAAAGGAACATCTTTATGTAAAGATTTTTTAACTGCATCTCTTACAAAAACATAGGAATTTTTAAACCCAGGAACATTATTACCCTTCACAGCAATTATACTATTTTCATGATCAATGGATAATATCTTCATATTTTGTGCAGTTATCCTGCTGTTACCTAAATGACCAGCCATTTTCTTTCCTTTGAATACTCTACCAGGATCCTGACATTGGCCAGTGGAACCTTGTGATCTGTGAGCAATAGAAACACCATGAGATGCCCTAAGCCCACTGAAATTATGCCGCTTCATCACACCAGCAAATCCTTTACCTATAGAATAACCCGTAATATCAAGATATTGACCAACCACAAAATGATTGATTCCCACTTTTTTACCACATTCTATTCCCGACAGGTCATTTAATCTACTTTCGTATAACTTACATTTATTATTTATACCCTTTTTCTTTAAATATTTCAACTGAGGTTTTGCTATATTTTTAAAATCTCCTGTGCCTAAAATGACTGAATTATAGCCACATTTATCTTGTCCTTTTATACCAATAATATAAGTTTCGCTGAGATGCAATAAAGTTACAGCCATGCGACTATTGTCAGAATACATAGCAGTATGACCAATATTCATCATTAGTAAACCAATTCTCCTCAGCGAATTTATTCTCTTCATTTCCTTCTCCTAAACCTTAACTTCCTTGACTTTTAAATCCACTTCTACGCCAGCAGAAAAAGATAAACCTGTAAGCATCTGCATCATAGTAGGAGTAAGATCATGTAAAACAATCAAACGCCTAGAAGTTCTCATTTCAAACTGTTCACGAGATTTTTTATCAACGTGAGGAGATCTATTAACAATAAATTTAGAATCTTTCCTTGGCAACGCAATCGGACCAGATAATTTTGCACTGGACCGCTTTAATTCATCAACAAATTTTCGAACACACTCCTCCAATAAAGAACAATCGAAAGCCTTAATGTTAATATATATATCTTGCTTCATCTTAGTTACTACACTCACTCCAAAATTTCAGAAACAACACCAGAACCAACAGTTCTACCGCCTTCTCTTATCGCAAAACGCAACCCCTTATCCATTGCTATCGGTACTTGCAATTCTACTTCTACACTCACATTATCTCCTGGCATTACCATCTCCTTCCCATCTAGCAATTTTATGCTCCCAGTTACATCCGTTGTCCTTAAATAAAACTGTGGCTGGTAATTCGCAAAAAATGGTGTATGCCTTCCTCCTTCCTCTTTCTTTAATATATAAACCTCCGCCTTAAATTTTCTATGCGGCGTTATCGTCCCAGGTTTTGCCAATACTTGCCCTCTCTCCACTTCTTCTCTTTTTGTTCCTCTTAACAATATTCCTACATTGAGTCCTGCACTTCCCTTATCCAGCAACTTCTTAAACATTTCTACACCTGTGCATATCGTCTTTTGCGTCGCTTTCAGACCTATTATCTCTATCTCTTCTCCCGTCTTTATCTCTCCCTTCTCTATTCTTCCTGTTACCACTGTTCCTCGCCCCGATATCGAAAATACATCTTCGATTGGCAATAAAAATGGTAAATCCACAGGCCTTGGTGGAACCGCTACATATTCATCTAACTTTTCCATCAATTTGTCTATTGATTTCTTTCCATATTCGCTGCTGTCATCCTCCAGCGCCTTGAGCGCTGAACCAACCACCACAGGCACTTCATCCCCTGGAAATCCGTATTTACTCAGTAATTCCCTCACTTCCATTTCTACTAAATCTATCATATCAGCATCAGCAACATCAGCTTTATTTATATACACCACGATATATCCAACACCTACCTGCTTCGCCAGCAATATATGCTCTCTCGTTTGTGGCATTGGCCCATCAACCCCCGACACTACCAATATCGCCGCATCCATCTGTGCTGCACCTACTATCATGTTCTTTACATAGTCAGCGTGTCCAGGACAATCAACGTGTGCATAATGCCTTTTCTCTGTCTGATACTCAACATGCGCTGTTGCTATCGTTATCCCCCTCTTCCTTTCTTCTGGCGCTTTGTCTATCTGATCGTACGCTACAAAATTTCCATAATGCTTCGTTATCGCCGCTGTTAACGTCGTCTTCCCATGATCCACATGTCCTATTGTTCCCACATTTACATGCGGCTTTCCAAATGCTTCCACTACTGCTGTCATAATT